>NZ_JALJRM010000002.1:0-283540 GCF_024519685.1 Paenibacillus sp. Pae15
CACGGCAACGTGTGGAGCTGACGAATACTAATCGGTCGAGGGCTTATCCAAAAAAGCACATGAAGATGATCAGCGGCTTGGTTTCGATCCAGTTTTCAGGGCGCAAGCCTTGAGAAATGAATACGTTTGGTGATGATGGCGGAAGGGAACCACGCGTACCCATACCGAACACGACCGTTAAGCCTTCCAGCGTCGATGGTACTTGGACCGCAGGGTCCCGGGAGAGTAGAACGTCGCCAAGCAAACAGCCTGCCTGCCTATGGCAGGCTTTTTTATGTCTTACTCAAAGTCAGTGCCTTCCAATATTTGCACGTAGCCGCTCGTTCCGTTCAACCGGATATAAGCGCCGTCTTTAATCCGTTCGGTCGCTTTTTCAATTCCAACGACGGCCGGAATGCCATACTCCCGGGCAATCACCGATCCGTGCGTCATCAAACCGCCTACTTCCGTGATCAGGCCGACGACCGAGGTAAACAGCGGTGTCCATCCGGGATCGGTATAGGGAGCGACTAAAATTTCCCCGGCATTCAGCTTGGCTTCCTCCGGCTTAAGAACGACTCTTGCAACACCTTCGACGATACCTGCGGATACCGGCGTGCCTACAATCGCGCCCTCCGGCGCTTCCACCACATCACGCAATTTTCCGGAAATGATTTCTCCTTCGCTTGTCATCACCCGGGGAGATTTTAGTTTTTGATTCCGTTCATGCTGCTTTTCTCTTGCTTCTACGATGGTTGGAACATCTCCTGAAAAGCGGTTTTCCAACAGTGCGATGAGCTCTTCCAGCGTTAAATAATACACATCGTCTTTATGCCGAAGGACTCCTTTTGCGACAAGTCCGTTCGCTTCTTCCATCATCGCGCGTTTGTAGATGTCAAACAGCTTCACCACACAGAACTTGTGATGCTCGCGCATGCCCAGCAGGTGGCGGTATAGCTTAATCAACCGGGATATGCTTCTTTTTTGCCAAAAACCAAAATGCGCGGCAATTTCTTTTCCCGCCGCCTCGGCTTCAAGCCTGCCTTGTCTGAATTTCTTCCTGTGCTCCCCGGCCGCTGCCGTTCTGATATTGCTGATAATGGAAGGGATCAGTTGGGTAGGCTCCTCGCGCCATCTTGGTCTGGTGATGTCAATTTCACCCACACACCGCATACCGTATTTCTGAAGAAAGCTCTCCAATTCTAATTTAAATTCATCCCCGCCCGGAATCTCGCCCAATTTTTCATCGAAATGGTCGCTGCTTGCTTTCTGCAAATAATCAATTAAGCCGGGATACTTTCGTATCTTATCGGCAAGGTCTCCCAACGCCAAGCCGAATTCGGTTGTCACATTGCCGGGAAGAGATTTGTACAATGGATTCAACAACCTATCTGCCCGTTCTTTCCCCACCCTTTTGTACAGCTTCTTTTTAAGCGTTCCGGAAGCCAGGACACCTGCAATAAAATAGACGGCCACTCTGGGAATCACCTTGGGCATTTTCTCGATACTCTTCCTGATCGCGCGAATCCTGTCCGCCCCTGAGGCGGAAAATACATGGATCCCGGTTTCACGAGTGATACGATCAATAAGGGCGGAGGCCTTTCTGTTCGCCTTTGCGGGATCTTGCACAAACCGGTGATTGATTACTTTCAATGCCAAGGGAATGATGATCGGCGCCAGTTTACTGACCGTGCGTAATATTGTGCCTATCGGTATGGATCGATGGCGAAAGGCTTCTCGGCTCATGACTTCCTCCAAAGCTGACGCTATGGATTCATCCATGCCCTTGAATATTTTTAGCATTCTGTTTCGAACAGGCCTTATAGAAAGAGGAGCGGTAAAATCAGCAAACATTCTTCCCCCTGCATGATGCAGGATGTACGGTTCGGATGAAGCAGGATTTTTCTTTATAAAATGAAGAAGGCGGCTCAAAACGGATATAGCCAGCGGTTTCATTGGATCAGTCATCATTTGAATGTAGCCGAAATTTATAAATACATGCAATTGATTATCTGAGACAGGCGGTACTGGATATAACGATGTAATCGGCCGACTTTGGAGAATATAAAATTGACCGTCGGCAAAACCCCACTCCACATCTTGCTCCGAGGCATAGTGAGCTTCAATTTTTTTACCCAATATTGCCAGTTGAATGATTTGATGATCCGTTAAAGCCTGCAGCTGCTGTTTCTCCGGAGGGAGATGCTGAGCAACCGTTCCTCCTTCCGGCACGGCATATATGGCTGTTTCCTTCTTGGAAACCTGTTTTTTTACGATTTCACCTGCACGCACCTGATACAAATCCGCAGTAACCAAACCGGATACGAGGGCTTCTCCCAAACCGAAGCTTGCATCGATCGATACCGTTCCGCGATGTCCCGTGACCGGATCCGCCGTAAACATAATTCCGGACACCTCCGGGAAAATCATGTGTTGAACAACAACGGAAATAAACACTGAACGGTGGTTAAAGCCGTTTTTGGCGCGATACGAGATCGCCCGGTCTGTAAACAGTGAGGCCCAGCAGTTTTGTACGGCGTTGAGCAGCTGCTCCAGTCCGCAAACATTCAGATAAGTATCCTGCTGTCCCGCGAACGAGGCCGTCGGCAGATCCTCAGCCGTAGCGCTGGAACGAACAGCATAAGCTTGAGCTTTCCCAGCGGTTTCCCACGCTTTTGAAATAGCCGATTTTACAGAGTTGGGCATCGAAAGGGAGGTGAGATGTTCGCGAATACGCTGTCCCAATATACGTATTTGCTCCAATTGTTCATGGCTGACGCGGTCCAACTGATCGAACAGTTCCTTCATCTCCCGGCTGGATTGAATGAATTGGCGGTAGGCGGCAGTTGTCACGCAAAAACCCTGCGGTACCGGGAAGCCGGCTCTTGTCAGCTCCCCGAGGTTGGCTCCTTTTCCGCCCACAGCCGGCAGATGGGATTTATCAATACTCTGAAAATTCAGCACATATATCGTTGGCATTTTTCCAACTCCTTAATACGAAATGGCAGCTTGCATTGGTTCCCAATATATTGATCTTGTCACTGAGTTGTCAACCATTTTTTTGCTGATTTTCATATTATTCCATCCCCCGGCGAAAGCCGTTCTCCAATCGATGGTTTACATGAGGAGAGGCTTTTCCATTCACAATATATAGTATAAAAATGAAAATTTTTACTATAAAAAAGGAATTTGATTGAATATGTCGAACATTGTTAGATAATATCTAGTTTTTTCTAACTAATCTCCTTTGAAAAGTGATAAAGGCACACCCATTGAAAAGTGGGGTCGCAAAGCTACAGGGGCTTCAGTGTGATAAACACTATGCCAGCCAGTTACCGAAATCCGGATCATCAATCCTCCAATTTCGGGGGATTTTTTGGTTTTGGGACGTATTATGTAGCATTCTTCCATCGTCACTCTAAGTAGATGAGTTGGTCCGTGTTTTGTGAAATCATTGATGAGAGGAGAGAGTGAAAATGTATCTTGGCCGAGTTCCTGCAATGGGATTGGATGAGATTCGAAACCAAACCTATGAGGAATTAAAACACCACTACACTAACCTGAAAGCTGAATTAAAGGTGGCTCGCGTTAATTTTGAATTTGAAAGGGCAGCCGATCTTAAGGAAGAAATCGATTTTATTTTTAAAGAATTATCAAGAAAAAAGGAAAAAAAGACCAGTTGATGATTGACATACGGGACGGTTTCACATGAAGTCTGCATGGATCAGTTTCATGGTATGGAGGAGTAAGTCATGAAAAATGAACGATTGCTGTACATTCTTTTTAGATTGATGAAGAAAGAGTTAAATACATACGAACATTGCATGCGGGTTGGCAAAATGGCGAGAATCATGGCATCCTATCTTCATTTCAATCAGGAACAAACACGTAGTCTGGTCGTAGGATGTCTGCTTCATGACATTGGCAAGATTTTTATTCCAACGGATATTATTACAAAGAAAACAGGTATGACGGTAGAAGAATGGGAAACCATGAAACGTTATCCTGTGCTCGGAGCAAATCTGGCGCAAAAAGAAGGAATTCATGATTTGAATATTATTGAAATCATTAAATACCACCGCGAACGCTGGGATGGGTCCGGTTATCCTTATGGCTTGCGCGGTGAGTTTATTCCGACTTTTGCGCGAATTTGCTCTATCCTTGATGCTTTTGATGACATGCTGCAGGACGGTCCTCACAGAAAAGGTTTATCCGTTCAAGAAGCCAAGCAAGAGCTGTGGTATCAGAGCAGGAAGCAATTTGACAAAAACCTTGTTCAGGTTTTCCTGAGCATCCCGTCGCATGAATTAAAGACATTCTCCAGCTTCGGCAAATGGAGAGAAGAATATTACGGTTGAATATACCAAATGCCTCCTGTGATTAATCCGGGGGGCTTTTTTACATTCGTTTTTCTCCAACGGCGCCGGATTTGGGCAAACGGGAAGCGACACAGCATTGACAACATCTGGGTTAGCCTGCATAATGTGTTCAAAACGTACATGCGCGTACGGATGATGTACATGAACATGAAGGAGCCGGCAGACTGTATATGGAACAAAGATATGTCAAGGAATCTAGATGCTACAAAACATCCCGAGTATTTCCGACGGATGTCAATAATCACAATACGCTGTTTGGCGGAAAGCTGATGGCCTATATCGATGATATCGCTTCTATCGCGGCTTCCAAGCACTGCCGCAGAAACGTCGTGACGGCTTCGACGGATTCTGTCGACTTTTTGTCACCGGTTCGAACAACAGATTCGGTATGCTTGGAATCCTTCGTAACCTGGACGGGAAGAAGCTCAATGGAGGTCTTTGTCAAAGTGATTACCGAGGATTTGAAAACGGGGGAGCGCACCATTGCCGCGACGTCATTCCTTACTTTCGTGGCGCTCGATGACAATAAGAAGCCCGTTGCCATCCCGGCAGTCATACCGGAAACGGAAGAGGAGATCAGGCTTCACGAAACGGCTGTGCATCGCGCCGAGATGCGCCGATTGCGCAGAGAAGAAAGCAAGAAATTTGCGGACTACCTCACGGTGAGTTTCCCGTGGGAATCGGATTCAGGCTCTGATCATTCCTAGAGTGGAGCCGTAGTGAATCGATGGAAGTGCAATCATCATGGAAAAGCCGATCTTGCCCCTTACGGGAGCTATCGATCGGCTTTCTTCACTTTAAATATCGGTAAAGTTGACCGGCCCCACAACCTCCGTTAAGAAGGCTGTGAGCTCCGCCGCTTCTTCCTCATTGAGCTTGTATACGTGCTCCAGGTAGCCCTCAGCCTCCAGATCGTCCGGCCCGATGACAGCCGTGCGTCCGGTCTGCAAATCCGTGACCATCTTTTTTCCGTAAAAACGGTTAGTCGTCGTGATGGCCAAATCGAATCTCCGCAGCGAATCTCCGACAAAACAAACGAACCTTGTTTTCGTTTCCTCCGTACCGTCGTATAAATAATCAAATTCCATAATTTCCGCTTTCTCCTCCGTTTCAAGCTTTAAGTTATTCGAATTATAACAGATTTTCCGGGGCTTCGCCAAAAAATCCGATCGCGAGATGACTTTAGCCCGATTTCGACCATGCGTTTCGTTTTCATTTCGGGTGAAACATGGTACAATCGGAAGAAGCGGTAGCATTCATAGAATGAAGCGATTCATAGAGTAGAAACGGAGGCTTGTAAGAAAAATGTCCAAGAGAAAAATGAGAAGTGACATGATCAAGAAGGGCTTTGACCGCGCGCCTCACCGCAGCTTGCTGCGTGCTGCCGGCGTCAAAGAAGAAGATTTCGACAAGCCGTTTATCGCGGTTTGCAACTCCTATATTGATATCGTTCCCGGTCACGTCCACCTGCAGGAATTCGGGAAAATCGTAAAAGAAGCGATCCGTGAAGCGGGCGGCGTTCCGTTTGAATTTAATACGATTGGCGTAGACGACGGTATTGCGATGGGACATATTGGTATGCGATACTCCCTCCCGAGCCGTGAAATTATTGCCGATTCCCTGGAAACGGTGGTTTCCGCTCACTGGTTTGACGGAATGGTCTGCATCCCGAACTGTGACAAAATTACGCCGGGCATGATGATGGGCGCTTTGCGCGTCAATATTCCGACGGTTTTCGTCAGCGGCGGGCCGATGAAAGCGGGTAAGACCAGCGATGGCCGTTCGATTTCATTGTCCTCCGTATTTGAGGGCGTAGGCGCCTACCAAGCGGGCAAAATCGATGAAAAAGGCCTGCAGGAGCTTGAACAGTACGGCTGTCCGACCTGTGGATCCTGTTCCGGCATGTTTACGGCCAACTCCATGAACTGTCTGGCTGAAGGTCTTGGCCTTGCGCTGCCGGGCAACGGTACGATTCTTGCTGTCGATCCGGAACGCAAAGAATTTGTGAAACGTTCGGCAAAGCAGCTGATGGAGCTGATCCAAAAGGACATCAAGCCGCGTGACATCGTCACCGTTGAAGCGATCGACAATGCGTTCGCTTTGGATATGGCCATGGGAGGTTCCACCAATACCGTTCTTCATACGCTGGCCATAGCGCATGAAGCAGGGATCGACTATCCCATCGAACGCATCAACGAAGTAGCGAAGCGTGTGCCGCATTTGGCCAAAATCGCACCGGCCTCCGATTATCATATTGAAGACGTGCATAACGCCGGCGGCGTGAGCGCGATCCTTAACGAACTGCTCAAAAAGCCGGGAGCGATCCACGGCGACCGGATCACTGTAACCGGCAAGACGCTGAGAGAGAATGTGGAAGGTCATGAGATTCGGAATACGGATGTCATTCGTACGCTGGATAATCCGCACTCCGAACAAGGCGGATTGGCTGTTCTGTTCGGCAATCTGGCTCCGAACGGCTCGATCATTAAGGTCGGTGCGGTCGACAAATCCGTAGGCGGCTACCATAAAGGGCCGGCCATTTGCTTCGATTCCCAGGAAGAAGCTCTTGCAGGCATTGCCAACGGTAAAGTGAAGGAAGGCCATGTGGTGGTCATTCGGTACGAAGGACCCAAAGGCGGACCGGGCATGCCGGAAATGCTCGCACCGACTTCCCAGATCGTCGGCATGGGGCTTGGCGCGAAGGTGGGCCTGATTACGGACGGACGTTTCTCCGGCGCATCCCGCGGTATCAGCATCGGTCACATTTCTCCGGAAGCGGCGGAAGGCGGTCCGATCGCATTCGTAGAAGACGGAGACATCATCGAGCTCGATTTGAACAACCGCAAGATTGAGCTTCTGATCAGCGAAGAAGAATTCGAGCGTCGTAAGGCGAACTGGAAAGGCTTCGAACCGAAGGTGAAGACCGGTTACTTGGCCCGTTATTCCAAGCTTGTTACGTCCGCCAGCACGGGCGGCGTTATGAAAATAGATTGATCTGTCCATGAATAAAGACAGCCCATCGGTATTACCGCGGTGAGCTGCACCTCCAATGGTTAGGGATGTCTAACCATCGGGGGGCAGTTCAGGATGAGGCTGTCTTAATCCTTTTTATTCGTCTACATGATCGTCACCAGACGAATCGTGGGTCGGATGGGCATCGGGATACTCGCGTGAAATGCCTGCGTGAAGCTCCCGGTTTTCGTAGGTAAATTGATTATGCGGCCGCTGGTCTTCTCGCCATGGGCTACTCTTGCCGAGAGATTCGGTTTCCAGGCTGCTTCCGTAGGGCCCCTCCGGAAATTCCTCCGCGGTCAGGTCGTTGCGCTGGGATTCGACGGTTTTCAGATCGGTATATTTCTTTTGAGGGGCTTCCTCTATAAAGCCGTCTCGATTACGGTCGATCGAAGCCATTTGTTGTCACCTCCTTGGGACTGGGTGATAAACTGTTGATTTAATTTTCCCCTTATCATGGATTATTATCCAAAACCTGCTTGATTTTGTAGGTTCTCCATGATATGATCGAATTAATTTCAAACGTCAATGAGGAAGCACCTCTCTTACTTACCGTAGGAGGGTGCTTTTTTGCGTTTGAAAATCATAAAGTTCAGGAGGGGAGCCCATTGAATCTGATGTTTATGAACAGTCTGGAAAAGGCGACGGAGGAGGGAAGAGTCCGGACGGCTCAGGTATCCATCGTTGAAAATCAAGGCGTATGGGTCGTGATGTGGAATGAAATCAAGGAGGACGGGCGGTCGGAGCAGGAGACCTGGTACGAGGGCTTGCATTGGGATGAGATGATGTCCTCCTTTCGGGAGGGGGTATTTATGAAACAGTGTGGAGGCTTTAAACCCCTGCTTGAGATGAGCGTAAGTGAGGTTGACGGACTGGATGGACGCGCCGCGTTTGTTCTGATGCTGCATTTTTACAGCGAGAAGCATTCGAATGAGGAGCTTTATGAGGCGCTGCGCCAATGGCGATGGAAGCAGGCGTCGCGCGAGAGCAAAGCGCAGTTCATCGTTGCTACGAACCGTTTGCTCAAACTGATCAGCACCTTCGTTCCCCAAACGGAAGAAGAACTGCTGCAGCTTCCCGGATTTGGACGAACCAAATTGTCCATGTACGGCGCAGAGATTCTTGCATTGACTGCAAAACTCCCGCAAAACGGCTTGTTTCCGTTAACGTGGGTAGAGGAAAAAGTCGACCCCATGGAATTCAATGCCTGGCTGTTGGAAGAGAAGGAACGTAAGCGTAAGGCGGAGGCGGACAAGCAGGAGATCAAACGGAAGCTGCTTGAGGCGATTTCCCGGGGCGAGCAGCTCGACAAGCTGATGGAGCAGACCAAGGTGCAGCGCAGGAATCTGCTCCTATGGATCGAGGAACTGGATCGCGACGGTTACGATTTAGAAAGCTATATCGAGCAGCTGCTCGAGCCGATTCCCGCAGCGGAACGGGAACGGGCTTGGCGGGCGTTCCAACAGCAGGGCGACCGTTATCTGAAGCCGATTCTGCAAGCCGTCTACAAGGAGGAAGAGCTCTCGGCCAAGGATGCGGATCGCATCTACGAATGGCTGCGCCTGCTGCGAATGAAATTTCGTCGTGCGAACGCGATGAAATCCGTTGAGGCAAGCTGATGCCGCAAAGAGCTCTGAAAACCACAAAAGACTGGCGATTAGAGCCAGTCTTTTTTGCGGAATAAAATGAACATGGATACACCGACAATGACCATAAATACGACGGTTGCGATTCCCCCATAATGGGAGTGAAGACCCGGGATATACTCGAAGTTCATTCCGTAGATCCCCGTGATGAACGTCAGCGGCATGAAGATGGTCGTGAGCGCGGTGAATATGCGCATAATATCGTTCGCGCGGCTCGCCAGGCTGGATTGGTAAGCTTCCCGCAAGTTGCCCATCAAATCCCGGAGCGTATCGAATGTTTCAGAAATTTTGACGGCATTTTCGTAGATGTCGCCAAAATATTTTTTGAGCGGCTCGCTGATCAGCCTCAGTTCTTTTTTATGAAGAGTGAAAAGCACTTCCTTTTGCGGGACGAGCACTTTCCTGAGCCATAGAATCTCGCCTCGCAGCCCGATAATTTCATTCAGGTGAGACTTCTTCGTATGCATCAAAATATCTTCTTCGAGCTTTTCGATCTTCGCATCGATCCGGTCGCCGACAATCGTGTAATTGTCCACGATCAAATCCATGAGATGATACAAAAATTGGTCGGGGGAAGTGACCTTTTCTTCCCAGAGAACCGGCTTTACAGCACGGATTTCATTGATTTTCTGTCTTGTGATCGTGATGATGTAATGCTTGCCCAAAAAGATGTTCAAGGCGCGAAGGAAAATTTCTTCATCGTCAAAACGGATGCTGTTGACCACAATGAAATAATGCGTATCATAAAGCTCGATTTTCGGCCGCTGCTCTTCTTCCGTAAGCATGTCTTCCACGGCCAATTCATGAAGATGAAATAAAGGCTGTAAAATATCCAAATCCTCCGGCTCGGCATCAATCCAGTAAAAGCCGTGCTGAGGCGGATAAGCGGTCTGAGTAATGTCTTCAACAAGTGTAAAAATGCCATCCTGCACTAAACGTGCCTTCATAGGTTCCACCCCTTTTGCTTGTACCCGAGTGGAACGCACGGCCGGCGTCAGCCGTTCCTGGCAGCGAGGCGGTCATTTCCGGAATAGAACGTCAAGCCTGCCTTCTACCGTCTGGGGCAAGAATCCGACGAACAACTGCGACCGGGTTCCAAACGAGTTATTCTGTTGTTTGAACGTAAGATGTTTACCCCTCGGGTCTCCGTCCATTCGAATACTGCACCCCTTTTTTGCATGAATTGTCGAATACTTGTCTAGTATAACTCCTCATATTCGAGAAGACAATCCATAATGTATAGAAAAAATGCACCTTACCACATACTATGAATGCGTGTATCTTTTGGTGCCGCGGAGTCCATCCGGAAAGCGTACAATTCGTTCGATTGCGTGAGGCATGCGCTTGACGATCGCCGAGTTTTCGTATACATTATTATTATCCAAATTCAACTGAATAGATTCGGTTTCACACTCTTATCAAGAGCAGGTGGAGGGACTAGCCCTATGATACCCGGCAACCGACAGTTCTTTGCATAACAAAGACTGCACGGTGCTAAATCTTGCGGAAGCTGTAGCGGCTTCTGAGAGATGAGAGAGGACGATGTTACAGACAAAGGCCTTTCTCGTGCGTGCGAAGAAGGCTTTTTTATTTTGCCTGCTGCGAGCGTGAGAGTGCAAGGAACATACGAATCCCACAATGTAAAGGAGTGATTCCGATGCCTATCAAGGTTCCAGATAATCTGCCTGCCAAAGAAATATTGATCAACGAGAATATTTTTGTCATGGACGAAAGTGTGGCATATCGTCAAGATATCCGGCCGCTTCGCATTGCCATTGTGAATTTGATGCCGACCAAAGAGACGACGGAAACGCAGCTGCTGCGGCTGATCGGAAACACTCCGCTGCAGGTCGAATTCACACTGCTGCACCCCAAAACACACAGGTCCAAAAATACATCACCCGAGCATTTGGAACAGTTTTACAAAACGTTCGAAGATGTAAAGCATGAACGGTTCGACGGCATGATCATCACCGGGGCTCCAGTGGAACAAATGGATTTTGAAGACGTCAACTACTGGGATGAGATCAAGCAAATCATGGAATGGAGCAAAACGCATGTCACCTCCACCATGCATATTTGCTGGGCGGCGCAAGCCGGGCTGTATCATCACTTCGGCGTCCCGAAATATCCGTTGGAGGAAAAGATGTTTGGCGTGTTCCCGCATACCATCACAAGGTCCAATGTCAAACTGCTTCGCGGCTTCGACGAGTTGTATCTGGTGCCCCAATCCCGCCATACGGAGGTGCGCCGGGAGGACATTTTGAAGGTGCCGGAGCTTGAAATTCTTTCCGAGTCGGAGGAGGCGGGCGTATATATCGTCGCTACCCATGACGGTAAGCAAATTTTTGTTACCGGACATTCGGAATATGATGCGTGTTCACTCAAAATGGAGTATGACCGCGATATCAATAGAGGGTTAAACATTGCCATCCCGAAAAATTATTACCCGAACGACGATCCCAGCAAGCCGCCGCTTAACACTTGGAGGGCGCATGCCAATCTGTTGTTCTCCAATTGGCTCAATTATTATGTGTACCAAGAGACACCGTTTGATCTGCACAAGGGGGAATTCGTAAGATGAGTAACAGCAAAGAGGAAAATCAGCGATTGAGAATCGAAAGCCGGCTGGCTCAAATCGGTTCTCAGGAGGAGCCGGTGACCGGAGCGGTCAGCTTTCCGATTTATCAATCCACGGCGTTTCGTCATCCGAAGCTTGGGCAAAGCACCGGATTTGATTATGCACGTACGAAGAGTCCGACGCGCAAGGTGCTTGAAGATGCAATCGCCGAGCTGGAATCCGGAGATGCGGGGTTTGCCTGCAGCTCCGGAATGGCGGCGCTGCAGACGATTTTCGCTTTGTTCAGTCAAGGGGATCATTTGATCGTTTCGCTTGATTTGTACGGCGGTACATACCGTCTCCTTGAACGTATCATGTCACGCTTCGGAGTGACGGCCACTTATGTGGATACGAACAATTTAGATGAGCTGGAAGCCAATATCAAGCCGAACACAAAAGCGATTCTGATCGAGACGCCGACGAATCCGCTCATGATGATTACGGATCTGGAGCTTGTGTGTTCCTGGGCCAAAAAGAAAGGCATTCTGTCGATCGTTGACAACACGCTGCTGACGCCTTTTTTCCAGCGGCCGATCGAGCTTGGCGCAGACATCGTCATTCACAGCGCGACCAAATATCTCGGGGGCCATAACGATGTCCTTGCCGGACTGATCGTGACTAAGGGCAAGGAGCTGTCGGAGCAGATGGCCTTCCTGCACAATTCCATCGGCGCGGTGCTGAATCCGCAGGACAGCTGGCTGTTAATGCGGGGAATGAAGACGCTGGCCATCCGTATGGAGCGCCATCAAGCCAACGCGCTGGCCGTGGCCTCGTTCCTGAAATCCCATCCGCAGGTGGAAGCGGTGTATTATCCGGCGCTTCCGGACCATCCGGGTCATGATATTCAGAACAAGCAGTCCTCGGGCAACAGCGGTATTTTTTCTTTCAAATTGAAAGATGCCCGCTACGTCGAGCCGATTCTGCGGCATATCAAGCTGATTGCGTTCGCGGAAAGCTTGGGCGGGGTCGAATCGTTAATGACGTATCCGGCCGTCCAAACGCATGCGGACATTCCCGAGGAAATCCGCCGCAGGATTGGCGTGGATGACAAGCTGCTGCGCTATTCCGTCGGGATAGAACACGTTGACGATTTGATTGCGGATTTGTCCCGGGCTATTGACTTGGCCCGTCAGGAGATCGAGGAAAATCAGCCGCTGACGTTAGGATAAACGATAAATGCAGCCGGTGGCCTTGGCAGGCGTCACCGGTTTTTCTTTGGATCATGTCTGAAGGACCATCCTATTCACTGAGAATAACTCCGGATAACCTGAACAATTTGTTGAATTTTTGACCGTTTGAAGGCCTTTGGTCCGAAATGACGGTCTTTTTGTATAGCGGGTAGCGTGTGATTTATGATACGATGAATAGGGTAAAGGAGATGAATGCGATGAGTTCCATCGACCGGATATTGGAGCATGCGCTGGCCGGGAATCGGATTAGCCTGGAAGATTGCATCACGCTCTATGAATCGGATGAAATTGAAAAAATGGGCCATGCCGCTAACCAGATTATGCTGAAGCACCACCCGGAACCGATTACGACCTTTGTGATCGGGCGGAATGTGAACTATACCAATATTTGTGATGTGTACTGCCGGTTTTGCGCCTTCTACCGGGCTCCGGGCTCTAAAGAAGGGTACGTGCTTCCGGATGATGTCATTTTCCAAAAAATCCAGGAAACGATAGATGTCAACGGGACGGAAATCCTGATGCAGGGAGGAACGAATCCGGACCTTCCTTTCACGTACTATACGAATTTGCTGCGTGAGATTAAGAAGAGGTTCCCGCAAATTACGATGCATTCCTTCTCTCCTGCGGAGATCATGAAGATGAAGGAAGTATCGAACGGCCTTACGCTGGAAGAGGTCGTCCGCGCGCTTCACGAGGCGGGACTTGATTCGCTTCCGGGCGGCGGCGCGGAAATATTGGATGATCGGACGCGGCGCAAGATCAGCCGTCTGAAGGGCTCCTGGCGCGACTGGATGGATGTCATGCAGACAGCCCACCGGGTCGGGATGCATACGACGGGTACGATGGTGATCGGCTTCGGCGAGTCCATAGAAGAGAGAGCGCTGCATCTGCTCCGCATTCGCGACGCTCAAGATGAATGTATAGCCAACGGCTGGAATTCACCGGGCTTTCTGGCCTTTATCTCATGGACCTTCCAGCCGGAGAATACGAACATGAAGGCCGAGAAGCTGGGGGCGGAGGATTATCTCAAAAATGTGGCGATCAGCCGCATCATGCTGGATAACATTCCGAACTTCCAATCTTCATGGGTAACGATGGGACCGGAAGTAGGCAAGCTGTCCCTGCATTACGGCTGCAACGATTTCGGTTCGACGATGATCGAGGAGAATGTCGTATCCGCCGCAGGAACCACGCATAAGGTGAACATCAGCTCGACGCTGCAGATCATTCGTGAAGCGGGCAAGATTCCGGCTCAGCGCAATACGAAGTACGAAATTTTGCGCGTGTTTGATGACGCTTCGGTGTCTGTGGACAAGGACTTTGTTATGCAAAATTAATATGCAAAAAAGACGCTTGCCTCTGTGGAGCCAGGCGTCTTTTTTCATAGATGGGATCAGCCAAGCCAATGGAACTGGCGGCTTGGCGCCGTTTCGTCGGGAGGAGGAAAAAGGAAGGGATCGGGCAGCAGCAGCTCCGGCGTCAGGGTGGCGGTAAAGGCGGCATCCGCTGCTGCGCCGTTGGCGATCTCCACCTCGGTGCCTTTGGGAACCAGGGGATAGATGGCCGTAATATCGCTGTTGGTTAGCCGGATGCATCCCAGCGATTGATTTTGACCAATCGACTCTTTATCGAAGGTTCCATGGATGGCAAGCTGTCCCATACCGAGCGCTGCGGCCCCGTATACCCCGGGATGGATGCCTTGCGGGTCCAGAACCCTCTCGGAGATGAAGAAACGGCCTTCCGGAGTAAGGTTGTCCCTGCCCACTCCGACGGGGGCTTCCGCAAGGATAAGCGGGCCGGCCGCAAGCCGTAAAGCATGGGCGGACGGATCGACGGTCAGCTTCACAGGAACATAAGGGAAGGCTGTACCCTTTATGGTGTTGGGATAAAACATAGCGGACGGTTCCTCTGCCGTTGGATCGTACACCCAGCCGCCGCTGCGATCAAAAACGGTTCGGACATTCGCCGAACCGGATTCCGTTTCTATAGGGAGGAAGCTTAAATAATTATTAGGGTAATCTTTAAGCAGCAAACCGATGGAGGCGGGAGGGCTCCCGTGATCCTCCTGATAAGCAAGGAGAGCCGTCCGGACCAGGTTGGCGCCCGCGGCGGTATGAAGCTGCTGCAGTTCGGTATTCAGAAAACGGATTTTTACGGCCGTATCGATGGCCGGGTTATATTCCGCTACGACAAAGGCTTTGCTTTTAGTCGTCTCGTCGGTTAGCGGCATCGCTTTATTGTCGGCGACCGTCACGGGTGAAGCCATACCGTAAATGCGAATGCTGTGCGTCGGATAAGTTTCCGACAGCTGCAATGCTTTGGTGTGCAGCGCTTTTTCGACTTGCTCGCGAGGGAAACCGTATGGGAAATGCATGATAAACGGCGTCTCCACGCTTTCATAGGTGACTTCTTTGCCGATGGACCATGGGATGACTACGGATACCGCTTTGGATACGGATCCGGGCCCGTAAAGTGCCGCAAGCAGAAGGAAATTCAATAACAACAGCACGATGATAAGCGTTTTCAAAAACAAGGGAATGAAAGGTCGCGTCCTCGTGCCGGAAGAAGAAGCGATGTCTCCGGCATGGTGGGGAGTTGACGGATTCAATGGTTGAGTATCCAACCTGCGAATGGCTGTGTATGCAGGATAATAGTATGGGGAAGGGTGCGTCTTCATCGCTTCCTTGTAATGAAAAAGGGCTTTGCCGGTATCTCCTGCATGCTCGAATTGCTGTCCTAACCGATAATGTGCTTCAGGCGAATGAGGATCGAGGTAGCGGAGGACTTTTTCGTGATAGTTCGGGTCGCTGCGGTTCACGTAAACATTTTTGTGAAGGTGAACCAGATTGTCCGCTGCCGGGGGTTTATACCGATCGCGATTATGCCGCATATCTGCCCTCCTGTTCATCACAACGTTATGATACATATAGTATCATATTTATTCTGGATTTAATATAAGAACATATTTAATATACGCAACGTATCAATAAAAAATGATATTCCGGGCGATGGCGCCATGTTTTTTATGTATCGGCTTGAGAAATACACCATAATTGTGTGTAAATCTCATTTATTCCTATACTTAGGCCGGCGGATATTTGTATATATGCGAATGTCCTACCATATACTTAAAAAAGAAAGTAAGGCCTCAAAGGAGTGAGTGGGGATGAAGCTGTTTACAGTGACCTTGACCAAACGTACGGATGAGCAAGCAGATCGGCTGTATCGACTGCTTCAATCCTCCTGCGGGATCCTACATCATAAGGAGCACATCCATATCGCCCTGGACCGGCGGAAAGGCTTGTATCGAATAGAAGTCAGCGGAGTGCCGCCCGGATTTCGGTTGAAGGAAGACGGCATTCGAGTTTATAAAGCAGCGGCGGATGTCCTTGCGGATTATGTACTGGAGGAAGAGGAGCGGGAACTGCTGCTCAAGATCATTAAACAGGACTTTAACTATAAGCAGGATGACGAAGTGGAAGGCATCCTGGCCTTTTGCAGGCAGGTGCTGTACGGTGAAGGCGAATGGGGCGAAGGAGCCGGTCAAACGGAGGCTTATTTAAGAAGAAAACAAAAAATTATATCGGAGTTTTACGAATATCTCGAGGTGTATACGGAGTTCGACCTGAACGGATTTTTGCGGTTTCGGCTTCATGCCTACAAGGATGAGCTGCGGGATGTGGTGGAATACGCGATCGACGAATTTGTGATGGACCGGCAGTATCAGGAATTCATCTCCCTGCTGCAGTATTTTGTCTATATCCAGGAGGCGAAAATACCTTTCGTGCATCTGATTCATAAGGGGGGCAGTGATTTTTTGCTGCTTAACGAACAGATGGAAAGCATGGAAACCCCGGAAATGGATGCGGTCGTTACTGTAGAGATGCTTGAGAAGGAAATCAATTTTGAAGATATGATCATCAGTACTTTAATTACCGTTTCTCCCCAGCAAATCTATATTCACACCCGGGAACCGGAGCTGCAGGTGATCAAAACGATCAAGCAAATTTTTGAAAACCGGGTGGAATTGTGCGGGTACTGCAGGTTGTGTCATAATCTTGACCGGGGAGCGGCAGCTGAATATAATAAAGGTTAAGGCTATGATCAAAGACATGAACGATTGAAGTGCTGCCCAGAGAGAGGGGACTTGGCTGAAATCCCCTTCAGTGAACGACAATGGTTTACCCCTTTGTAGCCGTGATGTGGAACGACGACCGTATCGGCGGAGCGACCGTCAGCAGGCGTTCAGTATATGTCACCGGATCATTCACGTTATCGAATGTTTTGAGGATTCGCAAGCATGGCGTCCTGTCAGGAATCGGCTTTCGAATCGAATTAGGGTGGAACCACGAGCCAAGCGCACTCGTCCCTTACGGGATGAAGCGCTTTTTTATTTTGAAAAGGGACTTAGAATCGGAGGTACAGGAGTATGGCAGTAAAAGTAAGTTTTCCGGATGGCGCAGTAAGGGAGTTTGAACAGGGGACCACGGTAGAGGACGTTGCGGGCTCGATCAGCCCGGGCTTGAAAAAGAACGCTGTGGTGGGCAAAATCAATGGCAAGCTGGTGGATTTGAATACGCCGATCGAAGCGGATGCCGCGCTTCAAATCGTGACTCTGGACAGCGAGGAAGGACTGGAAGTATACCGTCACAGTACGGCGCACTTGATGGCGCAGGCGATCAAACGCCTGTACGGCGAGAAGAACGTCAAGCTCGGGATCGGCCCGGTCATCGAGGACGGCTTCTACTATGATATCGATATGGAGACCTCGCTGACGCCGGAGGATCTTGGGAAGATCGAAAAGGAAATGGAGCGGATCACTCAGGAGAATTTGCCGATTCGCCGCCGCGAAGTGAGCCGGGAAGAAGCGGTTCGCATCTTCACCGAGCTGGAGGATCCTTTGAAGCTCGAACTGATCCGTGATCTGCCGGAGGACTCCGTGATTACGATTTACGATCAGGGCGAGTTCTTCGATCTATGCCGCGGCCCTCATCTTCCTTCCACCGGACGGATCAAAGCGTTCAAGCTGCTGAGCGTAGCGGGCGCTTACTGGAGAGGCGACTCCAAAAACAAAATGCTGCAGCGCATTTACGGTACGGCTTTCCCGAAAAAAGCGGAGCTGGACGAGCATCTGCATCTGCTGGAGGAAGCCAAAAAACGCGATCACCGCAAGCTGGGCAAAGAGCTGAAAATGTTCACTTTCTCCAGCGAGGTCGGACAAGGACTGCCTCTGTGGCTTCCGCACGGGGCAAAATTGCGCCGCACGATGGAGCGCTACATCGTCGATTTGGAGGAACGGTTGGGGTATCAGCACGTCTACACACCAGTGCTCGCTAACGTCGAGCTTTACAAAACGAGCGGCCATTGGGAGCACTACAGTGAGGACATGTTCCCCAAGATGACGATGGATAACGAAGAACTGGTGCTGCGTCCCATGAACTGTCCGCACCATATGATGGTGTACAAAAGCGACATGCGCAGCTATCGCGATCTGCCTGTACGGATCGCCGAGCTGGGTACGATGCACCGTTATGAAATGTCCGGAGCGCTGACCGGTCTTCATCGTGTCCGGGCGATGACACTGAACGATGCACATATTTTCTGCCGTCCGGATCAGATTAAAGAGGAGTTTGCCCGTGTTGTGAACCTGATTCGTCAGGTATATGAGGATTTTGGGATTAAGGAATACCGGTTCCGCTTGTCTTACCGCGATCCTAAGGATACGGAGAAGTATTTCCAAAACGACGAGATGTGGGAGATGTCGCAGCGCATGCTGCGTGAGGTTGTGGAGGAGCTGGGCCTTCCGTTCTTTGAAGCAGAGGGCGAAGCGGCCTTCTACGGTCCGAAGCTTGACGTTCAGATCAAAACCGCTCTTAAGAAGGAAGAGACGCTGTCTACTGCCCAGCTCGATTTCCTGCTGCCGGAGCGTTTCCAGCTGGAGTACGTCGGCGCCGATGGCCAGAAGCACCGTCCGGTTGTTATTCACCGCGGCATTATTTCGACGATGGAGCGCATGACGGCCTTCCTGCTTGAGAATTTTGCAGGCGCATTGCCGACCTGGCTGTGTCCGGTGCAGGCGAAAGTCCTTCCGGTATCCGGCAATTTCGAGGCTTATGCCAAGGAAGTGGAAGAGAAGCTGAAGCTCGCAGGTATTCGTGTGGAGGCTGATTTGCGGAACGAGAAGCTCGGCTACAAAATCCGTGAAGCGCAATTGGAAAAAATCCCCTACATGCTTGTAGTGGGCGAGAACGAGGTCCAATCGGGCAGCGTGTCGGTACGCAAGCGGGGACAAGGCGATTTGGGCGCTCAAAGCCTGGAGAGCGTCATTGCGATGATTGAAGAAGACATCCGTTCAAAGCAAGTATAAACAACTCTCCGTTCTTCTAACGCTTATTGAACTGGAAAATCTGCACTTGTAAATAGCGGGACCGTCAGGCGGACAAGCCTGGCGGTTTTTTGCGAAAAAGGGCAGTCTTGACATGAAAGGAAAAATTTATTAAATCAGATTGTTTATATGTTTTCCAATTATTCTTTTTTATCGACAAGATCGAATAAGCGGCTGTGTATAACTTTGTCCACATTACCCACCGCATAAATAACAGTTATTAGAAGGTTATTAACAAGATACACACAGGTTGTTCACATGATTTTGTGGATAACAGAACGCTTGTTCTA
The DNA here is from genome assembly GCF_024519685.1 of Paenibacillus sp. Pae15. Taxonomy (NCBI): domain Bacteria; kingdom Bacillati; phylum Bacillota; class Bacilli; order Caryophanales; family Paenibacillaceae; genus Paenibacillus; species Paenibacillus sp. Pae15. The sequence continues at coordinate 19,502 of NZ_JALJRM010000002.1, forward strand.
ATGTTAACCGCATGCTAATATGATGGTAGATTACAGAATAAGGTGATAGTTATTATGAAACTTATCAGTGATGAGATGTTGGTCGAGTCCTATTTCAAAGCTATTGAGTTGCAGTTAGAGGATGAATTTGTTGCGTTGTTGTTGGATGAAATTAGACACAGGCAAATCAACCTAGATTACTACAGAGCGGGTGAAGCCCAGGTCAGCTGACCGGGCTTTTTTTTCTTTTTCAGACGGGCTGCAATGGAGTATAAACAGAAAATACCCAAAATAAAAACGGACCGTGGAGTCCGTTTTTTGTAGAGCCTAAATGTAAACCGGTGCTTAGAGCTTCATGTTCGAGCTGTGACCCGGGGAAAGCTTGGCCGAAGGATCGATATATACTTTGGCGTTGTTGATCGCCGTTGGCGCTTCGCCGAAACCGACGGCGATCAATTTCAGCTTGCCAGGGTAAGTGGTGATGTCGCCGGCAGCGAAAATGCCGGGAATGTTCGTTTCCATCCGGGAATCGACGACGATCGAGCCGTTGTCGATCTCAAGTCCCCATTCCGCGATCGGACCGAGAGTGGAGACGAAACCATAATTAATAATAACAGCATCCACATCTACAACGGTTTCTTCACCTGTTTTGATGTGCTTGAGCGTGACTTTTTCGATCTGGCTGTTTCCGTGCAGGGCGGTGATTTCCGTTGGAGTAACCACTTCGACCTTGGACTTCATCAGGTTTTCTACACTGTGCTCATGGGCGCGGAATTTATCGCGGCGGTGAACCAAGGTCACCTTCTCGGCGATAGGCTCCAGCATCAGCGCCCAGTCTACAGCGGAATCTCCGCCGCCGCTAATGAGCACCTTTTGTCCTTTAAACCGGTTAAGATCGCTTACGAAATAATGCAGGTTTTTCTTTTCGTATTGTGCCGCTTCCGGAAGTTCCAGTCTTCTCGGTTCAAACGCGCCGACGCCCCCGGTAATGATGACCGCTTTGGAATGATGGGTTCCTTTGTCCGTAGTCACTTCGAACAGCCGCTCGTCTTTTTTCTCCACCTTCAGCACTTTTTCTTCCAGGCATACTTCGATCGGAAAATGCTTCATTTGGGTATACAGATTGTTAACCAGCTCTTGTGCCGTCACTTTGGGAAATCCGGCCACATCATAAATATATTTCTCCGGATAGAGCGCGGCCAATTGTCCTCCAAGCTGCGGCATACTTTCAATCAATTTTACGGAAGCCTGCCGCATTCCTCCATAAAAAGCGGCGAACATACCTGCAGGGCCACCGCCGACAATAATCACGTCGCTGATTTGGTTACTCATGAAAAAATAACACCTCCGAAGTTCAATCCTTTTTATTATAAACGTACGTCCAGTAGTATGAAAATAAAAAATCCCCTTTTCAATGAGTGATTTAATTGATTAGCCCGATAAAGTTTTTGTATAGCTTTCGACATTTTTTGCGTGTTTTACTGGCGTATGCCCCATTATTCTGCTGATTTTCCTACTATTTTATCCAAAATAGGGCTTGCTATTTAAGTCATAAAATTATATTATTTTTGTGAATTGGTTAAAACTGTTGTACCATGTATGCTTTAAACGTTCATACTTTCATTTCCCGACGGAAAAAGTAAAGATGGAAGCTATTTTTGGTATAACTTGTGTATTTTTTCACAAGCGCTATGATAGACATATACAACGCAAATGCGGGATGGAAGGGATAAAGCCATGAGTCGAATTCCGAGAATAGTCATTTTAGGCGCAGGGTATGGAGGCATTGTAACAGCTATTCGCTTACAAAAAGAGTTGAATTATAATGAGGCGGATGTCACATTGGTAAACAAGCATGATTACCATTACATCACAACGCATCTGCACATGCCGGCCGCAGGGACGGACAATCCTGAGAATGCAAGAGTGAATATTTTGAAGCTCATCGACGAGTTTAAAATTGACTTTGTGAAATCCACGGTCGTTCAGATTCGTCCGCAGGAGAAGAAGGTCATTCTTGAAGAAGGAACGCTCTCGTACGACTATTTGGTCATCGGTCTAGGCGGCGAACCGGAAACGTTCGGGATTCCGGGTTTGAAGGAATATGCAATGAACATTCGCTCGATCAACAGCGTGCGCCTCATTCGCGAGCATATCGAATACCAGTTCGCCAAGTTCAAGCGTGAACCTTCCCGTACCGATTACTTGACTTTTGTCGTCGGCGGAGCAGGGTTTACGGGGATCGAATTTGTCGGCGAGCTGGCTGACCGCATACCTCAGCTGTGCAAGGAATTCGACGTGGATCCTTCCCTTGTTAAAATTTATAACGTTGAAGCGGCGCCGACCGCACTGCCGGGCTTTGATCCGGAGCTGGTCGAGTACGCGATGGAAGTTCTGCAGAAAAAAGGTGTGACGTTCAAAATCGCTACAGCGATCAAAGAGTGCACGCCGGAAGGCGTCGTGCTGGCAACGGGCGAGGAAATCAAGTCCTCCACGGTCATTTGGACCGGCGGTATCCGCGGTAATCACCTGCTGGATGAAGCTGGTTTCGAAACGATGCGCGGCCGCATTAAAGTGGATGAGACGCTGCGTGCGCCAGGCTATGACCATGTGTACGTCCTGGGCGATTGCTCCATTGTAATGAATCCGGAAGGCCGTCCGTATCCGCCAACGGCGCAAATTTCGATGCAACAGGCCGAAGTGTGCGCAAGCAATCTGGTTGCTCAAATCCGCGGCTCCGAGCTGAAGAAATTTGAATACAAACCTAAAGGTACAGTGGCGTCCCTCGGCCGCGGCGAAGCGATCGGGATTGTCGGTTCAAAGAAAATTAAAGGCGGAATCGCCGCCATCATGAAGAAAATCATCGATTTGCGTTACCTGTACATCATCGGCGGAATTCCGCTGGTCATTAGGAAAGGAAAGTTTTAAATCGTGAGACACTGCAGCGTTCAAGTTCGGGGACTTCTGACGCGGGATGAGCTTGACCGGTACAATGCGCTGATGGACGTCGGCCATTATTTGGAATCGCAAGAGCGCTACGATCTGGTTCATACGGTACAGAAGGAAATCGATATTTTGATTCTTCCCGCCATCGAGCGGCTGAAAGAGAAGTCGCGGCAGCGCGACCGGGATACGGAAGAATACCTTCGCCGTAAAGAGCTTGAAAAAGAACTGGCGCGTTTGACAGCGGACGATGATGAAGATTGACCAATATAACCTTATCGCAGCCCGGTATGAGTTAGGAACCGTGCGCGATAAGGTTTTTTGTCGGCTGTATTCAGGAATGCCGGGCCTATAGCTTCAGCATCGCTTCCATTTTGTCTTTATCCAGCAGATTTCCGACATAAAATTCGCCGAACTCGCCGAAGCGTGCGCTCGTTTCGTCAAAACGCATTTCATAGACGATCTTCTTGAATTGAAGCGCGTCATCCGCAAACAGGGTAACTCCCCATTCCCAATCGTCCAAACCGATGGAGCCGCAGATAATTTGCTTGATTTTGCCTGCATAATTACGGCCGATCATGCCATGGTTCCGCATAAAGTTGCGGCGCTCTTCGGTAGACAGCATGTACCAGTTGTCATTGCCTTCACGGCGCTTGTTCATCGGGTAGAAGCAGATATGTTTTGCTTTTGGAAGGATCGGTTTCAAACGGGCGAGAATTTCGGGATCCTGCATCGGGTCCGATCCGGGTTTGGCCATGTAGCCGCCAAGTTCTACAATTGAAACATAGGAATAGGTCGGTATTGTAACTTGAGCGAATAACGTTTTGTTAAACGCGGTTTCAAGCTCGTTCAGCTCTTCGAGCGTTTCGCGCAGGTGCATGAACACAAAATCGGCTTTTTGTCCGACGATGGAGTAAAAAGCGGTGCTTCCCTGCTTTTGGTCTTCCGTATTCTGGTACTGGCGCAGCAAGGTGTACAGCTCATCCTCTGCGCGGGCTCTCTCCTGGTCCGTCAGGCTCTTCCAGGCATTCCAGTCGATGGCGCGGAAATCGTGCAGGCAGTACCAGCCTTCCAATGTAGAAACGGCTTCACTCATGATATACAACTCCTTTATATTGGAACATTTATGATATAATTTTGAGGTTGCTTGTTTCATTGTAACGAAATCGGTAATAAAGGGCAAATGACAGACCGTGACAAAACAGCGAACGATTTGTGTCCAAATTCTCTGTTCAGTCACCGTTCACTTTACCGGGCACTCCTGTTTATTATAAAATAGAATGGAAAAGCCTGCGTTGTGTGCGAAAAGAAAGGGGTTGTCCGGATTGCTTCAATTAATTATCGTTACGATGCTGTTGTTCGTGCTTTTCTTCGGACTCGGTTTTATACTAAACATGCTGATGAAAACGACATGGTTTCCCATTTACGGATATATCGTACTGGTCATCGGGTTGGTCATTTATTGGGAATGGGGTACCGGTTCGCTTGGCGCAAACCTTGCAGAGTACTCGATTGTCGATTATATACCTGCGATCGGCGGATTAGCCGGCGCCATCGTCAGCGGCTCCACGATCAAATCTCTTCGGCAAAAAGGCTACAAAATGTTTTAAACTCCTTGATGTTTCTGATATTTTGTCGCTTTGATTTTCCTGCTTATCCCCCCTCAAGGCCCTGCCATTTTGGCGGGGCTTACGTTTTTTAAGGTGGTTTGGTGTGAAGCGGAGAGCCGTGTAACTGCCGGAGAGTTTACGTGCCGCCTTTGAAATCGGGTTCTAACCGCTACGTAAGTTAATAATTAAGAAGAACCTGATTTCAAGAGCGGCCGGAGGCAGTTAACACGAGCTCGCAGCGGAACGCCGGCAGCCACCCTGGCACTTCAGCCACGCCAACCAGAGCAGAGCCTTCTTTTTCATCTACACATGTTGTCGATTCCTGTGGTAAAATGGAGAGTAAGACTCGCAACACGGATGGAGCTTTGAACGAATGCGAATAACGAATTTGCTGCATTTTTCCGAATACCACCGTTTCTATGTCGTACGGGATTTCGCGCTGAGCAGCCTGGATTACAAGATGCTGACCGCCGTCTACCAGCCTATGGTCGGGGCGTATGCCCTGAGCATATACCACACGCTGTTTCAGCAGCTGCCGGCCGACAAAACAGGCTGCTCCGAGGTGGAGCAGCAGCGCAAGCTGTTCTTGGCGCTGGAACTGGAGGCGGGAGAGCGGGGCAGAAAGCTCTTTATTGAACAGACCTCGCGTCTCGAGGCGGTAGGGCTTCTGAAGACCTCCCGCCGGTTTGCGGCGGCTTCGGAGGACTATGTATATGAATATACGCTGTATGCGCCCCATACGCCGGCGGAATTTTTCCGCAACCAGCATTTGACGCTGCTGCTGCGGGATAAGGTTGGCAAGTATGCGGTCTTTGCGCTTCGGGACGAGCTGGTGCGGCCGGAGCCTGACGAACTGAAGAATGCCAATACGGAGAATTTATCCGTGCCCTTCTACGAGCTGTTCCGGCTCAACACACAGGTGGTCGATTATGAGCTGGAGCAGGCTTTCTTCGAATCCGCCGCGTCTGAACCTGCGGAAGGGAAGCCGGAAGTCACGTACAAGGGCTATCAATATGCCGACATCATCATGCATTTCCCGCGCGAATCCATAAACCGGGAGTACGTGGAGAGGCTCAAATACGAAACAGAGCAAATGGCAACCATTAATTTTGTGGCCAAAAAGTATAATTTACACCTGACGGACGTCTGCCGCTTACTGGATGAGGATGGCGTGTTTGATGAAGAGGGCCGGGTGGTGCTGGAACTGCTTCAGCATAAGGCGAATCAGATCTTCCGGGCGGATAAGAAACGAAGCGACGACCGTACCCGTTTGCTGGCCAAATTGACCGACAGGCAGGGTGAATTGAACCGCGGCGGCGAAGGCCCGGAATCGGGGGACAACATCGTCGAAATGGAATATTATCTGGACGTGCCCGATATTTTTCAAGGCGAATGCAACCAGCATCAGTATAATTACATTTTGCGTAATGAGCCCTATACGTTCCTGCTGGAGAAAATTTTTTCGAAGGGTTCGGTACCGGACGGTTTGCTCGATACGCTGGCAAAGGTCGATTTGAATTACGGCTTGCGTGAAGAAGTCATCAATGTGCTCATTCATTATATCTATGTAAATAAACGATCCTGGTCAAGGGCATCCATTGAATTCAGCGTGACGGATATGCTGGGGAAACAGGTGAACTCGTTCGAACAAGCGGTGCAATACATACGCGAGCAGATGAAATATACGGACAAGAAAGCGTCTCGCGATGCGCAAAGCCCAAGAGGCAAGGGCGCTGCAGCGGCAAGGGGAAGCCGGGCAGGAGGGCGCCAGAAGCCGGTCATCCCGATCGTCAAGGATGCGCCTAACGTCAAACGGTTAACGGAAGCTGAACGGGAGACGCTCCGCAGAAAAGCTCAGCAGCTGGACGGACAGCGGTAGGCTTTAGTCCGGTCAATGAATCGGAAACCATGGGGAGGTGAAGCCGGTGGAATCGTTAGGAGAGTTGCTGCGCGGCATGCAGGGACGACAGTTGTTAAAACAGGCGGATGAAAAGTTACAGCAGGTGGCAAAGGACCCGCTCATCGTGAAGCTGAGACAAAAATATCCGGAGCTTGATCTTCAGACGATGAAGCTGAATTTAAATAAGCTGCACCAATATGTGACGGAATATAACAACTGTTCCAATTGTCCGGGCCTGGACCGCTGTCCGAACGATTTTGAAGGTCATTACTCGATACTGACGGTGGAGGCGACGGAAGATCGGATCCGCATCCACGATCAGAAGGTGGCCTGCAAAAAGTTTATCGCAAGGTCAACGCAAGAGGCGGTACGCAGCCGCATTCGCAGCTTCTATGTAGATGAGCGGGCGCTGTCGGAAGGTTATTCGTCATTGGAGATTTTGGGCAAGGACCCCGATCGTGAAGAAGCTGTCGGGCAGGTGATGGATTATATTTTCCAGGTGCGGGAAAACGGGCTGCAACCGAAGGGGCTTTACCTGGCAGGGGCGTTCGGAACAGGAAAAACCTTCTTAATGTGTTACCTGCTTTATGAGCTGGCCAAAGACGGATATACGGGAGCCATTGTGTACATGCCGGATTTTGCCGAGGATTTGAAGTCGATGTTCCAGGAACCGCTGAAGCTGAAGGAAACGATTGATGTGCTCAAGGAAACGGATCTGCTGGTATTTGACGACATCGGCGCGGAGAACCTGAATCCGTGGCTGCGCGACCATGTGATGGGAGCGATTCTCAATTACCGGATGAACCGCAAGCCGACGTTCTTTACCTCTAATCTGGATTTAACCTCGTTGGAGAAGCATTTCAGCTTCACCAGTAAGGATGGAGACGAGGAGTACAAAGGGCAGAGAATCATGGATCGCATCCGGCATTTTGTCGACGTGGTCATGGTGAATGGAACGAATAAACGGGGCTTGCAATAAGCGGCCGCTTATAAAAAAGGTAAAAAAGCCCTTCTCGCGTCATGCAGACGTCGAGAAGGGCTTTTGGCTTTGGGAAAACTAACTTGTCTAATGAGAAATTACTTCACCAAAACGGAGACAACGGTAGCCACTACCGCGATTCCGATAAGAACGATAAAGAATACGCCAAAGCCCATGGCCGTATCCATCAAATCGTCGCGTCCTTCTTCGTATACGTGCAGCTCCGGATGTTTCGGATCGTTCATGTCCCTTTCCTCCTTCGGCAATTAGCCGGGGTGCATATATAAAGACAGTATACCCAACTTTCGAAGGAATTGTAAAGAACGTGAAAGTGACAATTATGCAAACTTTAGCGCGGTTGAAAAAGGGCCGTGATGTGGTATACTTTACATGTTGGCATACCAAACCGAAAGGAGAATATATAAAATATGGCAATCGTAAATGTTACTGACCAATCCTTTACTAATGAAGTAGAAGGATCCGGTACGGTTCTAGTAGACTTCTGGGCTCCTTGGTGCGGTCCTTGCAAAATGATCGCTCCTGTACTTGAGGAGCTGGATAAAGAAATCGGCGACAGTGTAAAAATCGCCAAGGTGAACGTGGATGACAATCCGGAGTCCGCTTCCCGTTTTGGCGTTATGAGTATTCCTACGCTGATTGTGTTCAAGGACGGACAGCCGGTGGACAAGGTTGTCGGCTTCCAATCCAAGGATGCCCTGAAAAACGTACTGAGCCGCTATCAATAAATTGGCAGCAGGCGAGTAAGGTGACGAAAAAGCTCTTTTTCTGCTATGCTGGAAAAAGAGCTTTTTGTTATGGAAAGGAGGAGCGCAGATGACCGAGCACGAAGGGGGAGCCCATCACCTACAGGAACGGAAGAAGACGCTGGAAGCCATCAAAAACAAGCTGTCGCTCGTACCGGAGCAGCCCGGCTGTTATTTGATGAAAAACCGGGAGGGCACCGTCATCTATGTCGGCAAAGCGAAAGTGCTGCGCAACCGGCTGCGATCCTATTTTACCGGCAGTCATACCGTGAAGACGCAGTTGATGGTCAATGAGGTCGTCGACTTCGAATACATTGTTACGGCCAGCAATGTGGAGGCGCTCATTCTTGAGGCTAACCTGATTAAAACGTATTTTCCGCGATATAACGTTCTGCTTAAGGACGACAAATCGTTTCCATATATTAAAATTACGAATGAAAAGCATCCGCGGCTTGAGGTGACCCGCCGGGTGCTGAAGGATAAAGCCAAATATTTCGGACCCTACCCGAACGCCTTTGCGGCACAGGAGACGAAGAAGCTGCTGGACCGGTTGTACCCGCTGCGCAAATGCAAGACGCTTCCGGACCGGGTATGCTTGTATTACCATCTTGGCCAATGTATCGCCCCCTGCGAATATGAGGTGGAGCAGGATACGTATGACAAGATGGTCCAAGAGATCAGCCGTTTCTTAAACGGCGGACATCATGCCATCAAGGCGGAGCTGACTCGTAAAATGAACGAAGCGGCAGAGGAGCTGAACTTCGAGCGGGCAAAGGAACTCCGTGATCATATTCTGCAAATCGATGCCGTGATGGAAAAGCAGAAAATTACGACAACGGATACCGTGGACCGGGACATATTCGGCTTTGCCGTAGACAAAGGCTGGATGTGTGTGCAAATCCTGTACATGCGCCAAGGCAAGCTGATCGAACGCCACGCCTCTCTCTTTCCATATTATGGCGAGGCGGATGAAGACTTCCTCACTTTCGTGACGCAGTACTACAGCGAGAATCCGGCGCTGCCGAAGGAAGTCTTCCTGCCGGCGTGGGGAGCGGGGCAGAAGCAGGAAGAAGCAGGCGATCCTGTCGGGAAAGCGGAGCATAAGGCCGGCTTCTCCGATGCTGAATCGGAAGAACATGAAGTGGCGGCCAAAGTCGAAATCAAGGAGGCGCTTGAAAGCTGGCTGAAGGTAAAGGTGCATATTCCGCGCCGGGGCCTGAAGAAGAATATGGTGGATATGGCTTGCGAGAATGCCCGGGTTGCGCTTGAAGAAAAATTCCGTTTGATTGAACGGGATGAGGAGCGTACGGTCAAGGCGGTGGAGAACCTAGGCCGCTATTTGGGCACGGGCGTCGTACGGCGCATCGAGGCGTTCGATAACTCCAACATTCAAGGCTCGGACCCCGTATCGGCGATGGTTGTATTTACGGACGGCAAGCCGGACCGTAAGGAATACCGCAAGTACAAAATACGCACGGTAAAGGGACCGGACGACTATGAAACGATGCGCGAGGTAGTAAGGCGCCGCTATGAACGGGTGCTGAAGGAAGGTCTGCCGCTGCCGGATCTCGTTGTCATTGACGGCGGAAAGGGGCATATCGCTGCTGCGGTGGACGTGCTTGAGAACGAGCTCGGACTCTTTATACCCGTTTGCGGTTTGGTAAAAGACGCCAAGCACAAAACCGCGCAGCTGCTTATGGGCGATCCGGCCGAGGTTGTGCCCCTGCCGCGCGACAGCCAGGAATTTTATTTGCTTCAGCGCATCCAGGACGAAGTGCACCGGTTCGCGATCACCTTCCACAGGGAAACGAGGGCCAAGTCGATGGTCGTCTCCCAGCTGGATGCCGTACCCGGCGTTGGGGAGAAACGGCGGAAAGCGCTGCTGAGGCATTTCGGTTCCCTGAAAAAAATAAAAGAGGCCAAGCCTGAAGACTTTAAGCCTCTTGGTATCGGTCCAAAGCTGGCGGAGCAAATCATAACGGCGTTAAACGGCCGGAGCCAGGGTGCGGATTCGGATCCGGCGAAGGATTCGGCGGGGGAAACGACGGGGGCCGTCGATTGAATCCGGCGTGCAGCAGAGACAGCACCCGGCCGATAGCCAATGGCGCCGCCAAATAAGCCGCGCCGATAGCGACCTGTTCGGGCTCTCCGACGAACATGATCGAGAGCCCCATCAGGATGCTGTTCATGGACGCATGGGTGAACAGAGCGGTAAGCAAGCCATATTTCAAGAATACATAACCGAATATCAATCCGATGACCGTCACCTCGACCAATCGGGTGTACACCGGGTAAATAGGGTATTGGGTATGGCTCATCGCCCAGATGACGCTCGGCAGCAGTACGGCCAGGAAACGGCTGCGTGTCAGCTTCAGCATGAGGGCGATGCCCAACAGCCGGTACACCGCCTCTTCGGAGATGGAGGCCACCCAGGCCATCAACGGAAATATACCGGGATAGGTCATGTTGTATACGGAGTCGGCCGGGTCGCTGACCGTCCATACGCCGAACACTTCGGTACCGATAAAAAACATGGTTTGCTGCAGGCCCAAAATGAACAAGCAAATGAAATAACCTCGTACCGCCGCTTTCCATACCTCGCCTCCGAATACAGAGTCCCGCCAAACCGGCCAGGGATTCCATCCGCGGTCGAGCCAGAGCCGCCGCCCCGCACTCAAGGCCAAATACGTCGAAAGGGCCATCAGTCCGACAACAATATTGGTGAACCATAAGTAAAACAGGGCTACTGGCCAGGAAGGTCCGCTTCCGTGCATCGTTCGGAACGCAGGGATCATATTAAAATTGTTGACGATATAAATCGCCACGAAGAAAAACGTGAGCAGCGCACCGCGCGCATAGCGGATGTCACGCCGCCGCCGCACAACAAGGATCAGCGCCGCGAGTGTCATCACAAGCGAGATTCCGATACTGATCCGCGTCATTAAAGCGGAACGGCGATCCTGCGCTTCCTGCCAGGCCATGAACGCATCCGGAACCGGAAATACCGGCTCAAACGCAGTGACCCGGCTGCCGGACACTTTCAGGTGAAGCTCCAGCGGGGCTTCGCCTATTCGCTCCGTCTTGCTGCGGAAGATGAGACTTCCGTTCCCGGCCCGCCCGGATTCGCCCGTCAATGCAAATTCCGCGGGGTCATAGCCCATCTCCCGAATGGCGGTATTCGCCGTCTTCAGGAGGCCGGCATCCGGAGAGCTTACGGATTCGCTTCTGGCGGTTGCGGTCCGGCTCATCGAGAATCCGAATATGGCCAAGGTTTTATAATTCACCGCCACATAGTACGTTGCGCCCTTTTCGATGTCGTTAATCTCCACCTCAAAATATTCGAGGGGAAATCGTCCTTCATATTTTTTCTTGTATTGATCGTACAGCTGCTCCTTTAGCAAATAGCCGTTTCTTACCGGGTAAGATTGGTACAAGGTATGGGCTTGTGCGCCTGGTCCTATCGCAAAGCGGTTGCGGACAAAGCTCATCGCAGCATTCGCCGCTTGCTGCTTTGTAACGACGGGAAGGTCTTCGGCATCGTCTTTAGGGAGGCGAGTCTTGTCCAAATAGGCGGAGGCAAACGTAACGCCCAGGTACAGCATCAGGCCAAGGACGGCCAGAAGCAGCAGTGGAGGTTCGAATCGTCGTTTCGGCATGAAATGCTCCTTAGCAGATATGGGATAATAACAGTCTATTCTTTTAAGGTAGCATACATTCCATAAGCAAATCCAATGATAACAAGAGCTACGCGAGGCAATATTCAGCAAAGCGAAGCGCCACACCTATAAAAACGCTTACATATGTCGTAATTTTGCGAAATCCGGTGCATTCAGGTGAAACAAGGCTTTGTACTTCAATGAAAAGAGGATTATAATTCATATCAATTGAATAGCGAGCCGAATTTCTAAAGGAAAACGGGGGAACCATGAGTTTAGGGGTGAATTCAGCGGATACAATCCGCTGATAGGGTGCCTGTACATCCGAATCCGACAGCTAACCTCGTAGGCTTGAATTACAGGAACCTTAAATTGACATTGGGTTTCCAGTGTCTTTTTTGTTGCCTGAAACGTCAAATAGGGGTGCATTCATGAAAACCATTGCCAGGAAAGTCGAGCTCACGCCTCCGCAAATTTTGGTCATCGGTTTTGCTGTTATGATCTTGATCGGCTCCATGCTGTTGTCGCTTCCCGCGGCCTCGGCCAGCGGTGTACCGATGCGTTTCCTGGATGCTTTATTCACGGCGACATCGGCAGCCTGTGTAACCGGACTTGTCGTTGTGGATACGGGCACTTATTTTACCCTGTTCGGCCAGATGGTTATCATGCTATTGATCCAGGTCGGCGGGCTCGGGTTTATGACCATGGCTACCTTATTCGCATTTGCCCTGAAAAAGCGCATCTCACTTAAAGAAAAGCTTATTTTGCAAGAAGCACTGAATCAGAACAGTCTTGAAGGCATTGTGCGGTTAATCCGTAAGGTGATGATTTATTCGCTCACGATTGAGTTTACGGCTGCCGTTATTTTCGCTGTTCGATGGTCGGTTGATTTGGGTCCCGGCAAAGCGGCTTATTATGGTATTTTTCATGCCGTCTCCTTCTTCAACAATGCCGGTTTCGATATTTTCGGGCCGGTAACGGGAAAATTCAGCAGCTTGACGGCTTATGCAGCTGATCCGGTGATCAACGCGGTTTCGATGGGACTCATCATTTTGGGTGGAATCGGTTTCGTCGTTCTGTCGGACCTCATGGATTATAGAAGGAACCAAAAGCTGACGCTTCATACCAAAGTGGTGCTAAGCGCTACCGGTTTTTTGATCGGAATCGGGGCGTTGATTATATTTATCTTCGAATTTACGAATTCCAGAACGCTTGGACCGCTCGACTGGTCCGGCAAAATACTCGCCTCACTGTTTCAATCCGTTACACCGCGGACAGCTGGAGCCAATACGCTTGATATTGCCGGGCTTAGGCAGGCGACGCAGTTTTTTATCATCATTCTGATGTTCATCGGTGCTTCTCCCGGCTCTACAGGCGGAGGGATCAAAACGACGACCTTTACCACGCTGGTCGGCGCGATGATCGCGATGGTCCGCGGGAAGGAAGACATTGTACTCTTCCGTCACCGGTTAGGCAAAGAAAGGATTCTGAAGGCCGTTACGATTACGATGGTCGCTTTGGCGCTGGTCGTCACGATCACGATGATTCTTTCTACAACGGAGGATCATGCGTTCCTGATGATTTTGTTTGAAGTGACATCGGCCTTTGGCACGGTTGGCTTGTCGATGGGGTTAACACCGGATTTGTCGGATCTCGGCAAGATCCTTATCGCGTTTACTATGTTTACCGGACGTCTGGGTCCGCTGACATTGGCTTATGCACTGGGTCCGAAGGCGGAGAAGGAATTGTACAGATATCCGGAAGGCAAAATTACGATTGGTTAGGGGAAACGAATGGATGAAAAACACTCAATACGCAGTCATTGGATTAGGACGATTCGGTTCAAGTCTTGCCGAGGAGCTTCTGAAACTGGGCTATGAGGTGCTTGGCATCGATGTGGACGAAGAAGCGGTGGAGGAGATGAGCGACAAGCTGACGCACGTGGTGGTAGCGGACTCGACGGAAGAAGAGGTGATCCGATCGCTGGGCATCCGGAATTTCGATTGCGTGGTGGTGGCGATCGGCAACGATATTCAAGCGAACATTCTTACTGCGATTCTATTAAAGGACATTGGGGTCAAAACGGTCGTAGCCAAAGCGCTGTCCGAGCTTCACGGCAAAGTGCTGAACAAAATCGGGGTTGACCGGGTCATTTATCCCGAACGGGATATGGGGATACGCGTAGCGCATCAACTCGTTTCTCCCAATTTGCTTGATTATATTGAACTGTCCAATGACTACACCATTGCGGAGCTGGCCGTACCCAAAAGGCTTGCCGGGCGGACGCTGAAGGAGCTTGATCCCAGGGCGCGTTACGGATGCAGTGTCGTGGCGATCAATAGAAAGAACGGTGTCATCATTGCGCCTACAGCGGAAGATACTTTCGAAGAGCGCGACGTTATGGTCGTGATTGGAACAAACGAACAGATCGAAACATTCGAGAATGAAGTCATCCGCTAGCAGGCGGACGGAGCAGATTTGATGCTCCCGGGAGACGGAAAGGACGTGCCAAGGCTTGAAACCTGGATTGATTATGAGGCTGTCACCGCCGCAAATTTTGGTATATGGCTTCACTTTGATTATTATGATTGGCGCAGTCTTGCTTTCACTGCCGATTGCAACGGTCAGCGGGGAGTCCATGCCCTTCCTGGACGCTTTATTTACAGCTACTTCAGCGACATGCGTAACGGGACTCGTGCTGGTGGATACAGGCACGTATTTTTCCGCGTTCGGGCAGCTTGTCCTTATCCTGCTGATTCAGATTGGCGGACTCGGCTTCATGACGATGGCCGCTTTGATCGCTCTTGTGTTCAAGCGGAAGATTTCGCTCAAAGAACGTCTGGTGCTGCAGACGGCAATGAATCAGGGCAGCATGGAAGGGATCGTCCGGTTAATACGCAAGGTTCTTCTATATTCTCTAACGATTGAGTTTGCAGCGGCGGTGATTTTTTCGGTCCGTTGGTCGTTCGAGATGGAACCCGGCCAGGCGATTTATTACGGCATTTTCCATGCCATTTCATTCTTTAATAATGCAGGTTTCGATTTATTCGGCGCGATCCATAAGCCATTCGGCAGCATGTCTCATCTGGCTTACGATTGGATTGTCAATTTGGTGGCGATCATTCTGATCGTGCTTGGCGGAATCGGCTTTATTGTCATTGCGGATCTGCTGGAATATCATAAAACCCGAAAGCTCTCGCTTCACTCAAAAGTCGTACTGAGCACTACAGGGGCACTCACCGTTATCGGCTTTGTGATTCTGCTGATCTTTGAATTTACGAATCACAAAACGTTCGGAGCATTAAACGGTTCCGGTAAACTGCTGGCTTCGCTGCTGCATTCCGTGACCCCCCGTTCCGCAGGGGTTACCACGGTGGACGTCTCCCAGATGAGACAAGCTTCGCAATTTTTTCTCATTATTCTTATGTTTATCGGCGCTTCTCCAGGTTCGGCGGGCGGCGGAATCAAAACGACGACCTTCGCCATCCTGGTCGGGGCGCTGGTTGCGATGGTTCGGGGAAAGGAAGACATTGTCATGTTTCGCTACCGGCTCGGAAAGGACCGGATTCTCAAAGCGATCACACTGACCATGTTCGCGATCTTTATGGTCGTTTTCATAACGATGCTGCTCTCTACGACGGAGGATCACGCCTTTTTGGTTATCCTGTTCGAAGTGACCTCCGCTTTCGGCACCGTGGGATTAAGCATGGGCCTAACCCCCCAGCTCACCGAATTCGGTAAAGTCGTTATCGCTCTGACGATGTTCACCGGGCGGCTTGGACCGATGACTTTGGCCTACGCGCTTGGAAAGAAAACGGATAAGGAGCTGTACCGTTACCCTGAAGGTAAAATCACCATCGGCTGAGGCGCTTGGCTCAAGGGGCAAGTGAACCCCAAAAGGCTAAACGCCCACCGTCCTGGCCTGTTGATAATGACGCACCGCCTGATCAATGAAAAGACCGATGGAAGTCTGGAGAACGGCATCATCTGTATACAGCAGAGAGGTCGTTCTTTTGGTTTGCTTCAGCTCCGGTATATAACGTACGGTCAATTGGTTGTCTTCCATTAAATTACGGCGGAGATAGGATTCGGGAAGCAAGGTGCCCGCATTACAGGTGGAAACCAGACGCGTGATGGCTTCGAACGAATCGATTTCCATCTTGACGTCGGGATGGACGGCATAGCGTTGGAAGATCTCGTCCATCAGGACACGGTACCAGGTGCCTCGCGAGAACAGGATCATCGGCAGCCCGTGAAGATCGTGAATCTTGAGCTCCGTCTTGCCGGTATAAGAATGACCGTCCGGCAAAACAAGGCACAGGTGGTCGTCGAACAAGGGAACACAGGTGAGGGACGGATCATCGATTTTGGAAGCGACGAGTCCGATGTCCACTTTTCTGTCTTTAACCAGCGGCACGATTTCATGGGTTTTGCCGGTGATCGCTTTAATATCGGTGTTCGGGTATTCCCTCATATACATCGTAATCAGGTCCGGAAGCGTAGACTGCAGCGTAGTCAAGCTTGCTCCAATGATCATGCTGGCAGGCTGCACACCCGTTTTGAAGGTTTGCAGCGTTTCATGCAGCTTGCGTTCCAGCCGCTGCTGATCGAGAGCATATTCATAGGTAATCTCACCGGCCCGGGTCAGCTCAAGACGCTTGCCTATGCGCTTGAACAGCTGGACACCGAGCTCCTCCTCCAGCCGCATGATTTTGCGCGATAAGGCAGGCTGTGAAATATTCAGCAGTTGAGAGGCTTTATTCAAGCTTTGCTGCTCGACGACGGCAGCGAAAACATCAATGAGTTCCATAATAAGAACCGTCTCCTTTTTACATATGCAGTATTGTTATAACGATATATAAAAAATCCGCACTTCCATTATAAGCGATTCAAGAGTAGTATGGTATATGTCACTTCCCGTTCACATTTTTCGGCGTATTCTGCATAAAAGCATGTCGATTCATGGAAAATAGTTGTAGCGTTTTCTGTTGACGCTCTAAGTATGCGGGAGTACAATGAAAGATGGTTTTGACGAAATAGTGACAAGCCTTGACCTTAAGGGGGGAACGAATTACTAATGTTTAAGAACTCGTATTATTCTCGAAAGCTTCATTCATTGCTGGGTGTCATCCCGGTCGGTTTCTTCCTGATCGAGCACCTGCTGACGAACTACAAAGCGTTCAGCGGTGGACACACGGGCTTTATGGAGCAAGTGCATTGGCTGCATTCGCTGCCGCTGGTCCTGTTCCTGGAGATTTTCGGGATCTGGATTCCGCTGGCATACCATGCCATCTACGGTCTGTATGTAGCATATACAGCACGCAACAACGTGTCTAACTACGGGTATTTCCGCAACCAGATGTTTTTTCTGCAGCGTGTGACCGGCGTAATCACGTTTATTTTCGTGGCATGGCACTTTTTCCAAACTCGCTTTCAGATTGCTATCGGAACGGTTGACCAAGGTGAGATCGGCGTCCACATGCACGGTATTGTAGTCAATCCCGTCTACTTCGTGCTCTACGTGATCGGTGTGATTGCAGCCGTATTCCACTTCAGCAACGGAATGTGGTCTTTCCTTGTCAGCTGGGGTATTACCATAGGTCCGCGCGCACAGCGAGTATCTACTTATGTCTGGATGGGCGTTTTTGTTATCATGTCCATCATGTTTATCTTGTCGTTGACGGCATTTATGGACCCATCATTCCAGCAAGTGCCTCAAATGGCAAAAGGTTAAGGAGGGCGGACGATCATGGCGAATTCAAAAATCATTGTAGTCGGTGGAGGTCTGGCGGGCTTGATGGCCACCATCAAAGCGGCCGAGGCTGGAGTTCACGTAGACTTGTTCTCCCTTGTTCCTGTCAAGCGCTCCCACTCCGTATGCGCCCAGGGTGGTATCAACGGAGCGGTTAATACAAAAGGAGAAGGCGACTCTCCGTGGGAACATTTTGACGATACGGTATACGGAGGAGACTTCCTCGCGAACCAGCCGCCTGTTAAAGCGATGTGTGAAGCGGCGCCCGGCATCATCCATTTGATGGACCGGATGGGGGTGATGTTCAACCGTACACCTGAGGGTCTGCTCGATTTCCGGCGTTTCGGGGGAACAAAGCACCATCGTACGGCATTTGCTGGAGCGACAACGGGTCAACAGCTGCTGTATGCGCTGGATGAGCAAGTGCGCCGTTGGGAAACTGCCGGTCTGGTTCAGAAATACGAGCATTGGGAGTTCCTTGGTGCGGTGCTTGACGATGACGGCGTATGCCGCGGTATTGTCGGCCAGGACCTGCGCAGCATGGAAGTGAAAACATTCCGTTCAGATGCGGTTATTTTGGCGACAGGCGGCCCCGGGATCATCTTCGGTAAATCGACCAACTCCGTTATCAATACGGGTACGGCGGCGAGCGCGGTGTACCAGCAGGGCGTTTATTACGCTAACGGCGAATTCATCCAGATCCACCCGACAGCCATTCCGGGCGATGACAAGCTTCGTCTGATGTCCGAATCGGCACGCGGTGAAGGCGGACGGGTATGGACATATAAAGACGGCAAGCCTTGGTACTTCCTTGAGGAGAAATATCCTGCTTACGGCAACCTGGTGCCCCGTGATATCGCTACGCGGGAAATTTTCAGCGTGTGCGTGGACATGAAGCTGGGCATCAACGGCGAGAACATGGTTTATCTTGACCTATCGCACAAGGATCCGAAAGAGCTGGATGTCAAGCTTGGCGGGATCATCGAGATCTATGAGAAGTTTATGGGCGATGACCCGCGCAAAATTCCGATGAAAATTTTCCCGGCCGTTCACTATTCGATGGGCGGTATGTGGGTAGATTATAACCAAATGACAAACATTCCGGGCTTGTTCGCCGCAGGCGAATGCGAGTACCAGTACCACGGCGCGAACCGTTTGGGCGCGAACTCACTGCTGTCCGCTATCTACGGCGGTATGGTTGCCGGTCCGAAAGCGATCGAATATATCAAAGGCCTGGATAAGCATGCGGAAGATATTTCTTCCTCGGTATTCGACCGTTATACGAAGCTTCATACCGATAAATACGAAAGCATCCTGAAGATGGACGGCACCGAAAATGCTTACGTGATTGGGAAAGAGCTCGGCGAATGGATGACCAATAACATGACGGTGGTTCGCTACAACAAGCAGCTGCAGGAAACGATCGACAAGATCAACGAGCTGAAGCAGCGCTACCGCAACATCAACATCAACGACTCCGCCCGCTTCAACAACCCGGGTGTGGCTTATACCCGTCAGCTTTGGAACATGCTGGAACTGGCGCATGCCATGACACTCGGCGCTTTGCTGCGTGACGAGAGCCGCGGTGCACACTACAAGCCGGAATTCCCGGAGCGTAATGACGAGAAATTTTTGAAAACAACGAAGGCGAAATGGACGCCGGATGGTCCGCAAATCGAGTATGAGGACGTCGACGTATCACTCATTCCGCCCCGTAAACGTGACTATACGACCGACAAGAAGAAGGGAGGTCATTAATCATGGCCGAAGCAACCGCGACTGCAAGCAAAACGATCAAGTTTATCATAACCCGTCAAGATTCACCGGAAAGTGCGCCATACACGGAGGAGTTTGAAATTCCTTATCGCCCGAACATGAACGTGATCAGCGCTTTGATGGAGGTACAGCGTAATCCGGTGAATGCCAAAGGCGAAAAAACGACACCGGTCTGCTGGGAATCGAACTGTTTGGAGGAAGTGTGCGGAGCCTGCTCCATGGTTATCAACGGCAAACCGCGTCAGGCTTGTACAGCGCTGGTAGACAAGCTGGAACAGCCGATCCGCATTGCACCGATGACGACATTCCCGGTTGTTCGTGACCTGGTGATCAATCGCGAGCGTATGTTCTCCGCTTTGAAGAGAGTGAAAGCCTGGATTCCGATCGACGGCACATACGATTTGGGTCCCGGTCCGCGTATGGCCGAAGCCAAGCGTCAATGGGCTTATGAGCTGTCCAAATGCATGACTTGCGGTGTATGTCTGGAATCCTGTCCGAACGTGAACGACAAAACGGACTTTATCGGCCCGGCGGCCATCTCGCAGGTGCGTTTGTTTAACGCGCATCCGACTGGCGAGATGAATGCTCACGAGCGTCTGGAAGCACTCATGTCCGACGGCGGCATCGAAGGCTGCGGAAACTCGCAGAACTGCGTGCGCTCTTGTCCGAAAGGCATCCCGCTCACGACTTCGATCGCAGCGATCAACCTCGATACGACGAAGCATTTGTTCAAAAAATGGCTCAGCATGTAATTTTGTAAATGAAGTCCGGAATATATCCGGGCTAATGCATATCACCGCCTTTGTCGGCTTTGGCCGGCAGGGGCGGTTTTTATATCGTTTTGTAGTTTTGAATGACATTGACGGGGACTGATCTTCAAGAGAAGGGAGGCGTTCCAGGGCTCGTCATATACTGATTACGGGAGCGAAAGCGGATAAAGCATAAAACCCTCTTGCCATCGCATGGATGAAAGAGGGTTTTGCTTTATTTCCCGGATCAGGTTGGCAGCGCCGTCCCGCCGATCTCGTCCTTGTGCCGTAAAAATTCCTTGCCGTACTCTCCATGGGGATGAATGACCGCATGCTCCATTTGAATAGTGGAATGCTCAATGCCGTATTTCTCCTTCAGCGTCTCGTTAATGGCGAGAATGATGCAAAACGGTTGGGTCTTATTGTCAATAAACACATGCGCAGTCAGCGAATAATGGTCGGTGGAAATAGCCCACAAATGCATTTCGTGCACATCCTCCACACCTTCTACCTGAGCAATCGATTCCCGTATCTCATCCAGCTGAAAGCGGTCAGGCACCGACTCCATTAGAATATAGTAGGCTTCTTTCAGGATTTTGGCACCGCCTGTAAAGATGATGCCCCCGATCACCATACTGATCAGCGGATCGAACCATAGGAAGCCCGTAAAATAAATGAGGATCGCGGAAACGATAACCCCGACCGAGCTGAGCAAATCGCCGATAAAGTGCCATAATGCGCTTTGGATGTTTAAATTGTCTTCTTCCTTCACGCTGCGGCTTAATACGTAGGTCAGTATTATATTTACAACAAGTCCGATGGAGGCAATGGTCAGCATCAGCTTCAGGTTGATCTCTTCCGGATGGATAAAGCGCCGGATGCCTTCGATAAAGATCCAGACCGCGATGGCGCAAAGCGTAAGTCCGTTGATCGAAGAGGCGATAATCTCAAAGCGCAGGTACCCGAACGTAAACTTTGCATTCGGGGGCCGAGTAGCCAAATGAATCGCAAACATGCTGAGCCCGAGTGCGAATACGTCGGATATCATGTGAGCCGAATCGGAAAGCAGAGCAAGAGAATTGGAGAGCAGACCTCCGATAATTTCCACCAGGGTAAAAAATCCAGTCAAAAACAGCGTGATCCACAGGGTTCTCTTGGATCGGGACTGCTCCTTGACATGATGTAAATGATGATAGTCGTACATTCTTCTCACCTCGCCTTTCATGTACCCCTGTGCTCCGAATTATACGTCAAGTGTTGAATTTTGGCAAATACTTTAATTGAGACCGATTATTAGCCTATTTTGGTGGATTATCTCCATATTGAGAAGTTTTATCAATGATTTTGATAGTTATTCTCAATTTCGATATAGCGCTTTCAAACTTGTTACATAAATGAAATATTTCTGTTACTTGTTTAACATATTGACGATGTATAATTAGTGACAAGACCCCCTTTTTTAATATATACACTTTAAGACCCGGCCCCGTTGGCGGGTCTCTTTTTTTGTCTTGAAGGCTTAGAACAATAAAGATATGTCCAAATCCGATAAAGTTAAAATGAAATAGGATATATTATGCAGAAGGACGATAACTCGCCAACTTTTCGCGGCAATATGAGAATCAATTAGAAGCTTGCCGATAGGATCGAAGAAAAACAAACCCGCCAGGTTAGGCGAGTTTGCTTTATTGCAGGGTAACCCCGTTATGTTTCGAAACGGACTATTAGCGGCAGGTGCAATTCAGTACGGGCTTTCGGGCTGCCTGGGTTTCGTTCAGCCTTCTTACGGCTGTAGTGTGCGGGGCGTTCAGCAGCAGCTCCGGATGATGCTCGGCCTCGTGAGCGATCTGGATCATCGCATCGATAAAAGCATCGAGTGTTTCTTTGCTCTCGGTTTCGGTAGGCTCGATCATGATGCATTCTTCGACATTCAGCGGAAAATAAATGGTCGGGGGATGATAACCGAAATCAAGCAGTCTTTTGGCTACATCTAACGTATGCACGCCGAATTTTTTCAGCTTTCTGCCGGACATGACAAATTCGTGCTTGCACAGGCGCTCATACGGAACCTCGTAATAAGGCGCCAGCCTGCGCATCATGTAGTTGGCGTTCAGCACGGCGCATTCGGATACGGCGCGAAGCCCCTCTGGACCATAGCTGCGGATATAGGTGTAGGCCCGTACAAGAATCCCGAAATTGCCGTAGAAGGCTTTGACCCGGCCGATCGATTCTGGCTTGTCATAGTCGAAGTAGTACGTCCCGTCTTCCTTGCGTTCTACGGTCGGTGCTGGCAGGAATGGGGCCAGCTTTTGCTTCACGCCCACCGGGCCTGCGCCCGGGCCTCCGCCGCCGTGCGGGGTGCTCATGGTTTTATGAAGATTTAAATGAACAACATCAAAGCCCATATCTCCGGGGCGCGTAATGCCCATAATCGCGTTGGAATTGGCTCCATCGTAATACAACAGGCCTCCGGCTTCGTGTACGATTTCCGCAATTTCCACGATCCGCTCCTCGAACAAGCCGAGCGTATTAGGGTTGGTCAGCATGAGTGCGGCGGTATCCGAACCTACCGCTGCGCGCAGCGCTTCCAGATCGACCAGCCCCTTGGCGTCGGATTTGACGATGATGGTCTCAAGCCCCGCGACGGTTGCGCTTGCAGGGTTGGTGCCGTGGGAGGAGTCCGGAACAATGACCTTCGTCCGATGCTCGCCACGGCTCTCGTGATAGGCGCGAATCATCATGAGTCCGGTCCATTCGCCGTGTGCCCCGGCTGCGGGCTGCAGCGTCACCCGGTCCATGCCGGTGATGGCGGTCAAATCATTCTGCAGCGTATACAACAACTCCAATGCGCCTTGGATGGAGGATTCGGGCTGGTACGGATGAATTTTGGAAAAACCGGGAAAACGAGCGACATCCTCGTTGATTTTCGGATTATATTTCA
Source organism: Paenibacillus sp. Pae15 (assembly GCF_024519685.1). Taxonomy (NCBI): domain Bacteria; kingdom Bacillati; phylum Bacillota; class Bacilli; order Caryophanales; family Paenibacillaceae; genus Paenibacillus; species Paenibacillus sp. Pae15. The sequence goes on from NZ_JALJRM010000002.1 coordinate 42,551, forward strand.
TGGTGCAGGAGCCTAAGGGATAAAATCCGTTGTCGATGCCGAAATTGCGGCGCGATAAAGCGGTGTAATGGCGAATGACGTCGACCTCGCTGACCTCGGGAAGCTGAGCGGGCTTTGTTCGCAGCAGACGGGAAGGAATTAGTTCATCGATGCTGGTCTGAGGCACATCGCATTCGGGTAGGGAGTACCCGATCCGTCCGGGCCTGCTTATCTCGAAAATCAAGGCTTGATCGTGCTTTACGCTGCTTGTTTCCTCTACGATACGTTCAGTGGATTTTTCGCTGCTCACAGGGATGCCTCCATTCGGTCGATAAATTCCTCGATCTCTTCCCGGGTTCTTCGTTCCGTAACGGCGATGAGGAGGTGATTTTTTAATTCCGGGTATGCCGATCCCAGATCATAGCCTCCGATAAATCCAAAGGACAGCAGCGCTTCATTAAGCCTTCCGATGTCGGCCTGTTCGGGTAACTTAAGTACGAACTCGTTGAAAAAAGGGCTGTTGAAAGCAAGGGTGACGTCCTTGATCCGCCGGAAGCTTTCGACCGCATAGTGTGCTTTCCGCACGTTCGTGCCTGCCACCTCCTGTAAGCCGGCTTTACCCATAACCGACAAGTAAACGGAAGCGCATAGAGCAAGGAGAGCCTGGTTGGAGCAAATGTTGGAGGTTGCTTTTTCACGGCGGATGTGCTGTTCCCTTGCCTGCAGCGTGAGCACAAAACCGCGTTTGCCGTCCCGGTCTACCGTTTGGCCTACGATTCGGCCGGGCATCCTGCGGAGCCACGGTGAGCCGACGGCGAAGAAGCCGCAGGTAGGTCCGCCAAGAGCCGCAGGAATGCCCAGCGGCTGCGCATCGCCTATCACGATGTCCGCGCCGAGAGCGCCTGGCGGCTCCAGCAAACCGAGTGAGAGCGGATTGGTATACACTACGAGCAAGCCGTTTACGGCATGAATGAGCGGCTCCATAGCTCGTAAATCCTCGATACAGCCGAAAAAATTGGGCGATTGTACGATTACGGCTGCGGTTTGACCGGAGATTTGGGAGGCGAGCAGCTTCTGATCCGTTACACCATCCGCATAGTCGATTTCAACGATATCCAGATCTAACCCCCGTGCCGCCGTACGTAAGGTTTGCCGGGATTCGGGGTGTACCGCCCGCGAGACGACCAGCTGCTTTCGTTTGGTGGCTTCGCAGGCCAGCTTTCCGGCCTCCGCCAGAGCGGTAGCGCCGTCGTACATGCTTGCATTGGCCGCGGCCATCGCCGTCAATTCGCAAATATACGACTGAAATTCAAAGATCGCCTGAAGCTCGCCTTGGCTGATTTCCGGTTGATAGGGGGTATAGGCGGTGTAAAACTCGGAACGGGAAATCACGTGTTGAATGACGGCGGGGATGTGGTGATCATAGATGCCGGCACCCAAGAAGCTGGTGTACCGATCGGTATCCGCATTTTTCTCCACTAATCGGCGTGTGTGCTTGAGCAATTCAGGCTCACTCAGTGCGGAAGAGACATTCAAGATTCCTTGAAACCGGACTGGGGCAGGGATGTCGGCAAACAGCTCCTCCACCGACTTGATGCCGATTTCGGCCATCATGTCCTGCCGATCCTGCTCCGTCATTGGTAAGTATCGATGCTTCACCTTATTCAGCTCCTTTATGATGGGGGAAAGCCGATTACCTTATTTGCTGGTCCGTTTATAAAACGGACTGGGAACAACCTCCGCCCGTAATCGTTTGCCGCGAATGTCCACTTCGATTTTCGTGCCGATGTCTGCATAACGGGTATCCAGCAAGGCCAAGCCCAAGCTCCTTTTCAGGGTGGGGGATTGCGTGCCCGATGTAACTTCTCCTATGCATGCACCGTCTGCATATACCCTGTAGTGGGGGCGGGGAATACCACGGTCAATCATCCCGATGCCTACAAGCCTGCGGCGTACTCCTTCCCGCTTTTGCTTTAACAGCGCTTCCCTGCCGATAAATCCTTCTTTACTTAGCTTCACGGCAAATCCAACTCCGGCTTCCAAAGGGGACACCCCGGCGCTGAGCTCTTGCCCGTACAAAGGCAGCCTAGCTTCAAAGCGGAGCGTATCTCTGGCTCCAAGTCCGGCGGGGATTAAGCCGTGATCCCGGCCGTGCTCAAGCAGCGTCCGCCATACATGAAGAGCGTCGGCGCCGGGAAGATAGAGTTCAAACCCGTCCTCGCCGGTATATCCTGTGCGGGAGACAAGAGCCTGAACGCCGCAGACCTGAACATTCGAAATAAACGAAAATGAGGTTAAATCGGAAAGAGAGGCGTCTGTAACCCGAGAGAGTATGGTTTCCGCCAACGGGCCTTGAAGCGCAAGCAGAGCGGTTTGCTCAGAGACGTTTCGGATCACAACGTCGCCGATCAGGTGGCGGTCCATCCATTCGAGATCCTTGTCGATATTCGAGGCGTTGATAACCAGCATGAACTGGTCTGTGGTGAGCCGATAAACCAGCAAATCGTCAACGACGCCGCCGTCAGGATAGCACATCAAACTGTACTGTGCCTGACCGTCCCTTAATTTGGAGACATCGTTCGTCGTCAAGTGCTGCAGGTAAGCCTCGGCAAAGGTACCCGTAACCAGAACCTCGCCCATATGGGAAACATCGAATAATCCGGCGTGCCGGCGAACGGCATCGTGCTCTTTTTGAATGCCGATGAATTGGACGGGCAGCTCCCAACCGCCGAAATCGATGCAGCGGGCTCCCGGTTCATCCGCGTAGAGCGGGAATAGCGGTGTTCTTTTTAAGGGGGACATCTCTTTCACCTCTTTCGATGATTTGGCCTCTCAAGCGCATAGAAAAAACAAACAGAGCCAAAGAAGCGGGCTTGCCGGGCTTGCCGGCGTTACCTCGTTCCTTGCTCTGTCCTTCTACCTGAGAGTTACCTTATGCCGCAGCACAAGTTTCCCCTTGGGTGACCTGTTTTGCAGGTTCTCTCCAGAGATGTGTCCGGCAAAAGTCCTTTTGCCTGAGAGATTCACCTTGCGGCTTACCCCTTCGGCGTTACTTTAATGTCAAGTAATCTCTCCTTTTGTCATCATCCACAGATATTTAGTTGTCTTATTCTCATTATTTCCCGGTTGAAACGGATTGTCAATGTGCTTTTCCGATAAAATAAATTGATATGTAAGTTATATTGACGTAAACTTGTCCATTGTTTTATTCTACCAGTATACGTGCGAAGATGAAGGATCACAAGGGTGGAAGGCCTGTGCCTCCGGGGAGAACGAATCGCAGCCGGCAGGTGCAGAACACCGCACAGACGGGGAGCTGTATGGATATGAACGAGGTTAAAGCGAACGTTTTCTACAGCAAAGAGCATGAATGGGCGGACATCGGGGAATCCGGGACGGTCAGGGTCGGCATAAGCGATTTTGCGCAATGCGAGCTGGGGGATATTGTATTTGTCGAGCTCCCCGAGATAGGATCTAGTGTTCGCGCCGGAGACCCTATAGGTACGATTGAATCGGTGAAGACCGTTTCGGATTTGTTTGCTCCCGTTTCGGGCATCATCACGAATATAAATGCCCTTCTGCTCGATCAGCCTGAGCTTGTCAATGAGCAGCCGTATGAGGGCGGATGGATCGTAGAGATCGAATGGTCTCCCGATGCCGGAGAAGAGCTGAACGAGCTTTTCAATGCCGAGCAGTACAAGGCTTATCTCGACGAACAGCATGAAGGCGGATGATGGCAGCGTCTTGTCCGCGTATCTGGAGAAAGCGGCACCCCAAAGACCGGGTCTCCCGGCTGATTTCAGGAGGCGCGGTCCTTATTCGGGCTGCGGTCTATGATCCTTATGATTGACGGTTCAGACCTGTTGAAAAATAGTCATTGCGGCATGACCTCATCCGGAATATGAAGAGCTAGGTCATCGTTTTGGAAGAAATGGAATCGTTCCGCTATTTCGCAAAGCTGCCTTCTCTGGCCTTAATTATGAATTAAGCCGATCAGGGACAAGCCGCAGGGTTTCGCGTATACGTCTTCTGGCTGCGCCGCATTGTTCGGGCAAGCAGCCGTTCGTTCGTAAGCTTTTCTCCTGCCGCCGGCTCACCGGAAATGATGGAATTACGTCCCGATGCCCAAGTCCCAAAGGCGACATAAGGAAGCCCTGTATTCGCGAAAAGGCGCTACGGAATACAAGGCTGTAGTGTTAGTGAGAAACAACGGATTAACTTCTATTGGAAGCCGCCTCACAAAACCGCTCCAGCGCATCCGTCAACAGCGATCTCGGGCAGGCCAGGTTAATGCGCAGCCAGCCTTGTCCCTCCGTGCCGAAGGCAGAGCCTTCGCTGAAGGCCACACGCGCTTTTTCGAACATCAGCGACTTAAGCCCCTTAATATCGAGGCCCAGGCCCCGGCAGTCCACCCACAGCAAATAAGTGCCGTCCGGACGCATCGGCTTTACCTCGGGAAGATGCTCAGCCAAATAAGCTATGGCATAGTCGACATTGCCTGCTACGTATTCGATCAGTTCGTCGAGCCAAGCTTCCCCTTCGTTATATGCGGCCATCACGGCTTCATGAGTAAAGAAGTTCGTCATGTGCAGGCTGAGCGCTTTGACCCGGTAATCGAATTTCCGTTTCATCGCCGCATTAGCGGTGACAATGAACGAGGATTGGAGGCCGGGGAGATTAAACGTCTTTGTCGGCGCGAGTGCAGTCAAGGTAATTTGCGAGAGCTCCTCCGACAAAGAGGCGAACGGAATGTGGCGATGTCCCGGCAGTGCCAAATCACAGTGAATTTCGTCCGAGATGACCGTAACCCCGTGCTTCAGACACAGCTCGCCCAGACGGAGCAGCTCCTCGCGTTCCCACACGCGCCCGCCCGGATTATGCGGACTGCACAGCAGCATCAGCTTGGCTCCGCCCGCCATCAGTTCCTCCAAATGGTCATAATCCATTTCGTATCTGCCGTTACGGATGACCAGAGGGTTCTTAGCCACCTCGCGGCCATTCATCCGAATCACATCGTAAAAAGGATAGTAAACCGGGGATTGAAGAATGACGGAGCCGCCGGGCTCGCTGAATACATCTACCGCGATGCTGAGCGATGTGACGACGCTGGGCACGTCGCTCAGCCATTCCCGCTCGATGGTCCAGCCGTGCCGCCGTTGATACCAGTGGATAATGGCGTCCACATAAGCTTCGTTTTTGATCGAATAGCCGTAAACTCCCAGCGCAGCACGGGCTTCCAGAGCTTTCCTTACGGCAGGAGGACTTTCAAAATCCATATCGGCCACCCAAAGGGGGAGGATGTCCTGATCCCCGAACAGCTTTAGGGATTGATCCCATTTGTAGGAATGCGTATGGCGTCGATTGATGATACGGTCAAAATCGGTTTTCAAAAGCTTCACCTCATCACAACGGTTAGTATTACTCTATTCTATCATAAAGACGATTGAACAGGAAAAAGAGCCTTAATCGGCTCTCCTGCATTATGGTTTTACGGGCTCCTCCTTCGGTACCAGCGAGAAGATTTCCCCGCTCTCGAAGGTATCGATCAAACGGCCCAGCCACATGTAATAGCGGACGGCTTCCTCCAGCTTATTGATATCCGTGTTAACGATCTTCTGCAGCTGTTCATTGTCTTGGTACGCTTCCTTCAACCGCTTCAGCTCGCTGAGTGACTTGCGCACCGCCTGAAGATTCATCTCCGTTTGCTTCCTCCACTTGATAGCGAAGTAATCCGCAAACGTCTGGTACCAGTCCGGCTCCACTTCATACAGATCCTTGCGCGACCCCGGTTCCCATACCTTATGAACCATCTTCAGATCCGTGAGCGTGCGCACGCCTGTGCTCATGCTGGTCTTGCTCATCCCCATGCCTTCGCCCATTTCGTCGAGCGTCATGGGTTTGTCCTGAAAAAACATCATACCGTATAAATGTCCGGACGATAATGTAACTCCGTATAAGTCCATGTTTTTACCGATTGATTCAATCACGCGTTTGCGGGCTTTTTGAATGATGCCGACTTGTTCCTCCGACATGCCAACCCAGTTGTTCATCGTTCTGCCTCCTCCGGACGAAGCCGGTTGCCTGTTCAGATGTTATTCGTATGTTGTTCATAACTGCGGACCGGCAGCCGCCGGCACGCTCTTACTAGAATAGTTACATTGTATTGAAGTTGGTTTTGAAAGTAAAGAAGTTACATGGACAGGAATTTGGAGGAATAAGGAGTATTCTGTATAATACGTTAATAAAGTTTTTTCTGTACGTACGAAACAAACTTATTTGGGTTTTGACCATTTTACACCAAAACCTGTAAACTTAAGCACATCAAAGAATGGGGTGATACAGGTTGATTGAGGTGAAAAACCTGACTAAAATATTCGGGCAGTCGCCGGAAAAAGCCTTGAGCCTCCTGGAGCAAGGCTGGAGCAAGAAACGCATTTTTGCCGAGACAAAGCTGACCGTGGGCGTGAACCGCGCCAACTTTACAGTAAAAGAAGGGGAAATTTTCGTTATCATGGGGTTGTCGGGCAGCGGTAAATCGACGTTGATCCGTCTTATAAACCGCCTGATCGAACCGACGTTCGGAAGCATTACGTTTCAAGGTGAAAATATCGTCGAGATGTCGGAGGGAAGACTCAGAGAGTTCAGAAGAACGGCGATGAGTATGGTGTTCCAAAAATTCGCTTTATTCCCGCATCGCACGGTGGCGCAGAATGTAGAGTTCGGTCTTGAGATACAGAAGATTCCTGCCAAAATCCGCCGAGAGAAAGCGCGGGAAGCATTGGCTTTGGTCGGCCTTGAGGAATGGGAGAACAGTTACCCAGACCAGCTTAGCGGGGGAATGCAGCAGCGCGTCGGACTGGCCAGGGCGCTGGCCAACTCGCCGCAGGTGCTGCTGATGGACGAAGCGTTCAGCGCGTTGGATCCGCTCATCCGCAAAGACATGCAGGAGGAGCTGAGGGAGCTTCAGGAGAAGCTGAAGAAAACCATCATATTCATTACGCACGACTTGAATGAGGCGCTTCGGATCGGAGACCGCATTGCTCTGATGAAGGACGGCTCGATCGTACAGATCGGGACGCCGGAGGAAATCATGATTTCGCCTGCCAACGAATATGTGGAACGGTTTATCGAGGACGTCGATTTGTCCCGGGTACTGACGGCATCGCACGTCATGCGCAGACCGGAGACGATGGTCTACGACCGCGGAGGCCCGAGAGTAGCGCTTGAGCTGATGCGGGAGAACGGCATCTCCAATCTGTTTGTCGTCGACAATTCAAAACGTCTGATCGGCGTATTGACGGCGGAGGATACGGCTCAGGCCATTAAAGAGAATAAAGGGCTTGACGAAATTATCGTCAAAGATGTGCCGACGGTGTCGGAGAATACGCTACTGAACGACTTGTTCGAGCTTGTCAGTGTCAGTCGTGTGCCCGTAGCCGTAACCTCGGAAAGCGGGAGACTGCTTGGTGTAATTATCCGCGGCGCCGTGCTTGGGGCTTTGGCAGGAAATCAAGACCGGGTGCGAAAGGCGGTGAGCGAAGATGCCTAAGCTGCCGATTGCTCCTGGAATAGAGCGTTTTGTTGATTGGGTCGGCTCGACCTTTGATTTCATATTTGATTTCATCTCCACCATCATCGGTGGCACGGTGGATGTTTTCTCGTGGCTGTTTCATTGGCCGCCGGCTTTCGTTTTTATTCTGTTGGTAACTTTCTGGTCCTACCGCTCAGCGGGCTGGGTGCTGGGGCTGTTTTCTCTGGTCGGCTTGCTGTTGATTGATAATCTCGGATTTTGGGACCACACGATGGACACGCTGGCTTTGGTGATGACGAGCGCGCTGGTTTCGGTCATTATAGGGCTGCCGCTTGGCATATGGTGCGCGAGGAATAACTCGGTCCAGAATGCGGTGACGCCGCTTTTGGACTTTATGCAGACCATGCCCGCATTCGTTTACTTGATTCCCGCCGTTTTCTTTTTTGGTTTAGGCGTGGTGCCCGGCGTTATCGCTTCGGTCATTTTTGCCGTGCCGCCTACGATCCGGTTGACGAACCTGGGTATCCGCCAGATTCCGTTCGATTTGATTGAGGCTGCGGATTCGTTCGGTTCGACTCCAGGCCAGAAGCTGTGGAAGGTTCAGCTCCCGCTGGCCCTGCCTACACTGATGGCAGGAATCAACCAGACAATTATGCTGTCCTTATCCATGGTCGTTATTGCATCCATGATCGGAGCCCAGGGAATCGGTGCGGACGTTTATCGCGCGGTGACCCAGCTCAAGATAGGCGAAGGCTTTGAAGCAGGCATTGCCGTTGTGATTTTGGCGATCCTTCTGGACCGCTTAACTCAAAATATAGTCAAAAAGAAAAAAAGGAGAGGGTAGGCATTGAAAAAAAGAACTCGTAACCTGATGATGATGGCGGCATGTGTATTGGGAATAACGGTACTGGCCGCCGGCTGCGGACAGAAGGATTCCGGCTCTGACTCCGGTTCCGCTTCTGTCGGGGAACAGGTCAATTATCAAATTATCGGGATTGATCCCGGTGCAGGTTTGATGCAGGCCACGAGCAAAGCGTTAGAGGAGTACGGACTCACGGACTGGAAGCTGGTGGAGGGCTCCGGGGCCGCCATGACGGCTGCGCTGGATAAAGCCTATAAAGACCAAAAACCCATTATTGTGACGGGATGGACCCCGCATTGGAAGTTCGCCAAATATGACCTTAAATATCTGGAAGATCCGAAAAACGTGTATGGCGGGGATGAGCAAATTCATACGATCGTCAGAAAAGGACTGAAAGAGGAACATCCGGCCGCTTACGCTATGCTGGACCGGTTTGAATGGACACCGGACGATATGGCGAAGGTGATGGTGGAGGTGCAGGAAGGCAAGAAGCCTGAAGAAGCCGCGGCTGCATGGCTCGGCGACAATGCCGACAAGGCGGACGAATGGGTGAAGGATCTGCCCAAACAAGAAGGCAAGACCCTGAAGCTTGCTTACGTGGCCTGGGATTCCGAAATCGCCAGCACCCATGTCGTAAAGCAGGTGCTGGAAACGAGACTTGGATATAAAGTCGACCTGCTGCAGGTCGAAGCCGGACCGATGTGGGCCGGAGTGGCCGAAGGCGATGCGGACGGCATCGTAGCCGCATGGTTGCCGACTACGCACAAAGACTACTTTGATAAGTTCAAGGACAAAATTGAAGACCTTGGTCCGAACTTGAACGGTACCAAGATCGGCCTGGTTGTGCCGAAGTATATGGAAATCAATTCGATAGAAGATTTGAAAAAAACCGAATAAAACTGGTGTAGGAAAGAAGCTGGACTACTCATCATTCCGTGACGCAAGTGTCGGATAAATGAGGCCGGCTTCTTTTTTTTGCTTTATCGGATAGTTTTCGTTGAGACAGTCAGGCACAGGTATCCGCCCATTTTACCGCAAGCATTCCACTTACCCAAGCCATACGGAGCGCATTCACATAATCTGGATTAAGTAGACAAGTCAGAGTATGCCAACACGTGAAGAGGGAAGGGAACGAGCATGAAGAAGACAAAGCAATCGCAAGTCCGTAAATCCGTCCCGCGTGCGGCGCAAGGCTCTAAACCCGAACGTCGCCGCTCTGACGGTACAAGTCGTCCTCACATGCATACAGCCAATGTAAAAGGATTGTTCAGTCCTTTCGGCGGTGGAGGAGCGACCGGCATTCCGGATGGCGCGGGGGGAACAGGCGCGGGTGACGCAGCCAGAGCGGTCGGATCGGGCGGAGGTTTTCTCTCTATGTATGATCGAATCGGCGGATTGGACGGTATTGTGTCCACTATGGGAAAATTCCAGAAGCTGTTTACGATCATGAAACAGATGGGGCCGATATTTAAGCTGATGGGCAGCTTTGGCGGATTTGGAACCGGGATCGGCGGTTTGGGAACGGCCAACGTCAAGGCGGTCCCTCTGCAAGGCAAACATGCTGCAAAACCCAAGAAAGCCGTTGTACGCCAAAAACAGAGATAATGGAAGAAAGGGGTGAAGATCGTGCTCACCTATGCTGCACTTGGAGATTCGATAACCGTCGGAACAGGCGCATGTCCCGGCGGCGGGTTGGTGCCGCAGTATCGGTCTATGACAGAGAAGCGGCTGGGACAATGTGTGTACAGCATCAATTTGGGAATATCCGGGGCGACGACAGGTGACTTGCTTCGGGTGGTGCACGGAAGCCCCGAAATTCGTCATATTCTGGCCCGTGCGGATATCATTACGATTACGGCGGGAGGCAACGATTTAATTCGCGCTGCTCAGCGTTACGCGATGCAAACCAATCCCGAGGTGCTTCAGCAAGCGCTGGTGCAGTGCCGGGAGAACTATGGAAAGATCGTGGATTCCATCCGGAAGCTGAAAGCGAATCGTTCAAGGCCTTATATCATCCGTGCCGTCGATTTGTACAATCCTCTTCCGCAAGTTCCCGCGGCGGCCGGATGGGTACAGCGCCTGGGCCAGCACATTGAGAGCCTGGAGTGCGCCAATTTTCAGGTGGCACGGATTTACAGCCTGTTTGCCGGAAGGGAAAAAGAACTGCTGTCTTCCGACAAGATTCATCCGAATGCGGCGGGATATCGTGTCATGGCGCAGCAAATGAGTCAGCTTGGCTACAGGCCGCTTGGTTAAATCCGGTCAGCCCCCGGCTCCGAACAGCGGGTTGACCGGATTGGCTGGTATAAAAAGCGGATGCCGGGGAGCCCCCGACATCCGCTGCAAACAGGTTATAAAGGTACCTTATGCATTTGCTTTTCTTTGAAATACACCCATTCGCGAAACCCGATCTCTTTGAGCCGCACGGCTACTTCCTCCCAATCGTCACCGACCCGCCCGGGCACATGGGCATCCGAGCCGAAAGTAACGTTCACCCCGTAATGCAGCGCCCGCTCCAGAATCGGATCGATCGGGTACCAGCCGCCGCAATCCTTCGTTTTGCCGGAAGTATTGATCTCGATGGCGATGCCGATTTCGCCGATCGTTTTTAACGTCCGGTCCACCGCATCCGTTTGGATGTCTGAAAAGGCAGGGTAGAAGCCCCGCATCGCGTCAATGTGACCGAGAATTTGAAACATGCCGCTGCGCGCGGATTGCTCGATCAGATCGTAATACAGCTCTTTTTGCTCGACCTTCTGACGGTCGGTCAGTCCGTTCCAGCGTTTTTTGTTGAAAATGCTGACCCCGCCGGACAAATGGACAGAGCCGATGATATAATCGAACGGATATTGTTCATATACCTTACGGTATACGTCCGCATGCTCCGGGAAAAAGTCGGATTCCACACCGAGCAGCACCTCAATGCGTCCCCGGTATTCTTCTTTCAGCTTGAGAACTTCATCTACATAGCGTTTAAATTCGCTCTTCGCCATGGCAATACCCGGCTGTTCCCGGTCGGACTCGCTTGCGAAGTAAGGCGAATGGTCGGAAATCCCGATGACCTGAAGGCCGCGGGCAATACCTGCTTCAATGTAATCGCGGATCGTACCTACGGCATGCCCGCAGCGCTCGTGATGGGTATGCAAATCGAATTTCATATTTTTCATCACTCCGAACCGATAAATTGAATTTCTTCCATGCCTTTGAGATCCATTAAGAATTGATGCAGCGCCGAGCTCAAATAACGTCCGGATTTGTATACCACGCCGACCGGATGGCTGATTTCCAACTCGTTGACGTTAATCATTTTCAACGTGCCAAGACGAAGCTCACTTTGAATCGACAGCTTGGAGATGATTGCCGCTCCCAAATTCAGTTCCACCATCCGCTTCACTTCCTCGCTGCTGGACAGCTCCATGACCACTTGCGGAACGATATGAAGCTGCTTGAAAATTTGATCGACGAACCGGCGTCCGGCCGTTTCGGGAGACAGCATAATGAGAGGCAGCTCATGCAGCCGTTCGATGGGGATATGGCTGTATTGAGCCAGCGGGTGGTCAGGGGACACGACAAGCTCGAACGTGTCGTAATACAGTACGGAGCTTTCCAGCGCCGGGTGCTTGTCGAACAAATACGTAATGCCGATGTCGATCGTTCCGTTCTCGACGTTTTGCATAATCTGCGAAGTCGTCATGGAATGAATCGTTGTTTTGATTAGCGGAAATTGGTTTTGGAAATACGACAAAACTCTTGGCAAAATTTGAATGGCGATGGACGTCGTCGTTCCGAGGTGAATGTGTCCCTGGGGCGTTTGGTTCAAATCAGCAAGCCGCTGTTTCAAATCCTCTACCGTCTGCAGAATTTTTTCGGCATGATCCAAAAATACCTTGCCGCTGTCAGTCAACGTCACGGGCTGATTCCGGTCAATAAGTACCGTTTTGAACTCGTCCTCCAGGCTCTTGATTTGCGCCGACACGGCAGGCTGGGTTAAATTGAGAAGCTCGCCGGCTTTACGGAAGCTCATCGTTTTGGATATCGTGATAAGCGTTTCCAGTTGGTTGAGGTTCACGGTATCCCTCCTCTCCCAAGCGTGAACCTGCGCAACTCTACTGTGCGCAGAATAATTAATTTTTATCAAATGAGTAAAATACATAAATCCGGTTTCTCGACTAATACCATTATATGATACTTGCGGCATTAGGGCAAACTAAGCAGCCAACCAATATTTAAATGTTGATGACCGGTTCGGATGCGAAAGGGAGCCCCCCGTTGAAAGAACAATGGTAACCGCGCTTAAAAGATGTTTCCTTTTCTAAAGGGGCTTATAAGGATTACTCCATGGCCCCTTCCGGGGCCGTGGCTTCTTCTTTGCCGCTGCGGCTTTCCAATTTGATTTTACCGAGAGTCAGCGTTAAGAGGGCACCGAGGAGCACGAAAACCAGTCCGAACCAGAAGACGGAATGCAGCGATTCGATCAATGCGTTCTTAACGATCGGAACGATTTGATCCGCCAGCGTTTTGGGAAATTGGGCCAGCGTCTCCGGATTCAAAAGCGTTGAATACAAGCCCTGCGGATTCGTATGGATCGTTTCGGCAAGTTGATCGGCTATGCCGGCAGCTTGATCCGGCAGCTGCTTCAGCTTGGGCACCAATTGCGATGAGAGCAGCTCATCCGACTTGCTGTTCATGACCACGCCGAGAATGGTCATGCCGAAGGTACCGCCGATTTGGCGGAAAAACTGGCTGGAGGACGTGACCACCCCAAGCTCCGATTTGGGAAACGTTTCCTGCAGCGTAAGCGTCAGCAGAGGCATCACCAGACCCATACCGAGGCCGAGTACCACCATGATCCCGCTGGCGGTCAGTTTGGTCGTATCGATATTCATTGTCGTAAGCAGAAGGAAGCCTGCGGCCATGACGATCATACCGATAACCATTTGTATTTTTACACCGATTTTGTGCACCAGCTGCCCGCCGATCATGCTTGCCGCAATCATCGTGATCATAAGCGGAGTCATGACGGTGCCGGAGGCTGAAGCGCTGATCCCCACAATCCCCTGCATAAACAGAGGTACGAACATAATGGCTCCGAACATGCCCACGCTCATCAGAAACCCGATGGAATTAACCACGGTGAAAGTCCTGTTTTTAAACAGACGCACAGGCAATATGGGCTCGCTGGTTCTGGCTTCGATCAGTACGAAGGCCAGCAGCGAAACGGCAGAAACCGCGAACATCCCGATGATCTGCCAAGATCCCCAAGCGTATTCTTTGCCGCCGAACGTCAGGGCCAGCAGCAGCGTGACGATACCGATAATCATCGTAATCATGCCAGCCATATCGAATTTGACCGGTCCTTGTGCCCGCTGGCCCCTTAAACCCATCGCGATAAAAATCGTTGCCAGAATGCCGACTGGCAAATTGATAAAAAAGATCCAGTGCCAGTTCATCGAATCGACGATCCAACCGCCGACCTGCGGACCGATAACGGAGGAAAGGCCGAAAATTCCTCCGAATACTCCCTGCCATTTGGCCCGCTGCTTTCCGGTAAACATATCCCCGATAATAATCATGGCCATCGGCATCATGATCCCGCCCCCGATACCCTGCAGCGCACGAAACCAAATCAGCTGTTCCATCGTCTGGGCAAGCCCGCAGAGCATGGAACTCAGAATAAAAATTAATAAACCTGCCAAGTATACCGTTCTGCGGCCCAACAGGTCAGCGAGTTTGCCGGCAATCGGGACGACGGTGGTAGATGTAAGCATATAAGCCGTCGTCAACCACGTCATTAAACTGAAACCTCCGAGGTCTCCGACAATACGCGGCATGGCCGTTCCGACGATGGTGTTGTCTAAAGCGGAGAACAGCATGGCTATGATCAAACCGGTGATCAGCAGACCGCGGCCGGCAATTTGGTTATTTTCCGATGAATTGAGTTCTAAGGTTTGCGACACCATTATTCCTCCCGTTTAACTTTATTATTGTTTAATGTGAGCGGCGATTTTCTCGAACGAATGCAGGAATAAATCCAGCTCGTCCGGCTCAAGGTAAGCTAAATACTGCTTGATCTGGGCTGTGCGCACCTCTCTTATTTTCTCTAGCGCTTCGCGTCCTTGCCCGGTAATTTCAAGAAGCACAACCCGCCGGTCCTTTGGGTCGTACTTCCGAACGACAAAACCGTTGTTCACCAGCCGGTCAATCATCACGGAAATGGCGCCGGGAGTAACCTCCATTTTTTGCGCCAGCTGTCCGACAGGGCAGCGCCCGCTGCTGGAAATGGTAAACAGTATCATCATTTGAGGTCCTGTTAACGACAGGTCGGCCGGTATGCCGAGCTCAGGTCCCAGCTTGCGAAACAGCGTGAAGAAGGCGGCCTCAAAGCGACGGACAGCAGGATCCAAGGGGATTTTCATAAGCAACCATCCTAATCTGAAAATAATATTTAATAATAAAATAGTTTAATAGTAAATAATTTAATAATCAAAAATCATAGCACCAGCCAACATAATTGTCAAATGGAAATAAAAAGAACCCTCTCCTTTGGAGGGGTTCATAGAATTATCGTAAGCTTCTTTACCCGATCCGCCCGGCGAGCTCCATGAGATGGAGGCAAACGAGCTCCGGCCGGACGCCGGCTCTTGCGATTTGCTCCTCTACATTGGATTCGTTCGCCAGCCCTGTAAGCACCAGGGCCGTGCGGCACTTTGCCTCTGCTCCGCCGCGGATATCGGTGTTTATATTGTCGCCGACCGCCCAAATTTCCTCTGGGGCAAGCCCGAGCCTGGCGGTGGCATAGCGCATAATGATCGGAGAGGGTTTGCCGATGATGACAGGCGCCGTCTCGCTTGCGCGTTCGATGGAGGCGGAAATGGAGCCTGCCCCCGGCGAAAGCTCGCCGTTCCACGGAAGCAGGTGATCGGGGTTCGTCAGGACATATTTCGCACCGGCTCTGATATAGCGTACGGCCTTAAACATCTTCTCGTAGCTGAAGGTCCGGTCAATTCCCTGGACTACGACCGTCACCCCGCGTTGCTCCGCTTCCTCTCCAACCAGCTCCAATCCCATCTCTTGCAGCGCCTGCTGCAGCCCGGTCTCGCCAATGCACATGACCGGACCGCTATCAAGTCCCGCATCCTTCAAATACATTGCCGCCGCTTGGGCTGAAGTCAGCACTTCGTGCGCGGACGCCTCTATGCCCGTGGCTGTGAGGTGTAAAGCCACTTGCTCCGGCGTCCGGGACGAATTGTTGGTTAAGTAAAGAAACGGGTAGCCCCGTTCCCGAAGCCAGCCGATAAACTCCGCGGCATAGGGAATAGGGCGGTCGCCGTTGTACAGCGTTCCATCCAAATCGAGTAAAAATCCAGGCATTCTGAACCTCCTGAGCATCGTGTAGCCGGTTTTTCTTAAGTTTCCAGCTTTAGTTTGACATAAAAATGAATGCTGCCGCCGGACGATTCGGCCCAGATCGTTCCGTCATGCGATTCGACGATGCTCCTGGCGATCGCAAGGCCTAAACCGGAGCCTCCAGTATCGGAGGTCCGGGCCTTGTCGACGCGGTAGAAGCGGTCGAACAGCTGCTCCAGCTCCTCACGGGTAAGGGCGTCCGCTTTGTTGCTGATTCGAATCAGCACATGATCCCGCTCCCTCGCCATTCCGACCGTAATGGTCCCCGGCTTGGGACTGTACTTGATGGCGTTGCCGAGCAGATTCTCGAACACGCGGATCATCTTGTCCACGTCGATCCGCACGGAGAGTCTTTCCTGCGGAATGCTGCGGATGAGGGTCAACTGCTGTTCCTCACTGAGGGTTACATACTCCTCCAGCAGCTGCTCCAGCACCTCATTGATGGCGACTTCCCGCTTATGCATGGGAACGTCCTGGTGGGTAAGCTTGGTATACTCGAATAAGTCCTCGATCAGTCCTTGCAGCTTCTCCGCTTTGCTGTAAGCAATGGCGACATAACCTGCAGCTTGCTCGGGCGTTTCGTAATTCTTGTCATGCAGAAGCCGCAGGTAACCGATGATCAAGGTCAGCGGTGTGCGCAAATCGTGGGATACATTCGTCACCAGCTCGTTTTTCAACCGCTCGGCCCGCCGTTCCTCTTCTATTGTATGCTGCAGATCGGCTACCATCAAGTTCATGTCTTTGGCGAGCGAGCCGAGTTCATCGCGCGTACGCTCGATCACCCGGTGATCCAGGTTGCCCGTCGCGATAATTCGCAGCCCGGTGGCCAGCTCCTCGATGTATCTCATTTTTTTTCGTGTCAAATAGTAAAAAAGAAAGATGAATACGGCGATGGCGCTCAACAGCGAAAGCGGGCTCTGTCCTTTGATGTAGCTGATCGACGGCTGCGGAATGCCGGAGACGATCAAGTAGGATTTTTGATTATCATAGGTAACCGGATAAAAGCTGGATACTTCCGAACGTCTGTGAGAGTCTTCGTTGCGGGTTTCCATGGCATTGCGGATCACTTTGTGAACGTCGATATACGTTTCAGGAGCGTTCTCGCTGCGGAATATAACCTTTCCTTCCAGATCGGTAATGACGATTTTGTAATTTTCATAGGTAGTTAGATGCTGGACATCTTCCATAAACTTGCGTTTGCGCCGTTCCTCCTGCTGCTTTTTCTGCTGCTGCTTCTCGTTATCGGCGTCAGAAACAGGTTGTGCAGATTCCTGATCGGTCATTTCCACATCAGCGTTCGAGCGACTCGGCAAGCTGCTCATTTCGATCTGTTCATCATCCGACAAGGACGGCTCCAGCAGGCGAACCAGCGAGCGGGCTGCGCTATCGATTTGTCTGATGCCTTGGGAGTAGTCGATGACAGTGCCTTTGTTGATTTGTCCGAACAAGGCGGAGCTGATGCCATAGAAAAGGGTGCTTACGCCAAGACAAATCGCAAAGGTCAGTACGAGCTGAAGCCGTATGCTGCGTTCGACATGCTCTCGGCTCATCCGGAACAAATCCAGGATGAACAAAATCAGACCGCGCAGCAGCGTAAACGGAAACCAGGTGAATGGAAAGCGCTCCAGGATCGGCTTGCGGGACCGCTTCATTTTATCTGCGTTACTCAACTTTATATCCCACTCCCCACACGGTTTTTATGAATTTGGGCTTTCTCGGGTTGGCCTCGATCTTTTCGCGGATTTTGCGGATATGGACCATGACGGTGTTGTCCGAATCGAGATAGGCTTCCTTCCAAACGGATTCATAGATTTTTTCGATGCTCCATACGGTGCCCCGATGACGGGCAAGCAGCTCAAGTATGGCGAATTCACGCGGCGTCAGCCGAACCTCTCTTCCGTCCACCTTCACTTCATGGGTCAACGTATTGATCGTCAGCTCGTCCACCTCAATTTCATGGTCTTTGTTGGGCAGCGCCACGTTCAGCCGCGTATACCGGCGAAGCTGGGATTTGATTCGGGCGATCAGCTCCAGCGGGTTAAAGGGCTTCGATACATAATCGTCGGCCCCTGTGCTGAGGCCGAGAATTTTGTCCATATCCTGACTCTTGGCGGAGAGCATGATGATAGGCATGTTTTTTTGCTCGCGTATTTTGAGGCAGGCCTCGATTCCGTCCATCTTCGGCATCATAATGTCAAGCACGACAAGGTCGACCTCTTCCTTCTGCAGGATGCTCAAAGCCTCTAATCCGTTCGCAGCCCGGAGAAGACGGAAGCCTTCATTTTTCAAGTAAATTTCCAGCAGATCTATAATTTCTTTTTCATCATCGACCAGAAGAATCGTATGTTGAGCCATGGTTAAGCGGCCTCCTTTATATCCAAAGTTTTGTCAGGCGTGATTCCGAGATCATCATAACATGTTTCATTCTACCCGATAAATCTTAACGGTCCTTTGGTTAAAATCTTAAATCATTCTTAATCCAAAGCGGAGTTAAAGCAGGATGTACCGCTTGTTCCAACGGTTGACAGACCTGATTTCATCTTGGTACCATCCTTTTAGAGTTGATGATGAAATTGAAAGTGAAAGTGGACGGAACTCAGGGAGGACGACATTAGATATGAAGAAAACCATTCCATTGCAAAAACGGGGCATTCCCGCCAGCCGTCTGGTGCTGGGATGTATGGGATTTGGCGGAGGCTGGAACCGCAATCCGCTTACCGCGGACGATTTGAAGCAGGCACACGCTGCGGTGGAAACGGCTCTTGCCGCCGGCATCACCATGTTCGATCATGCCGATATTTACGCCTATGGTAAAGCGGAGCAGGTATTCGGCCAGGTGCTTCGGGAACGTCCCGGGCTTCGGGAGCAAATGGTGCTGCAATCCAAATGCGGCATCCGGTTCGATGAAGGCACCGGCCGTCCGGCAAGATACGATTTCTCTGCGGAGCACATCCTCTCCAGCGTGGACGGGATCTTAAGCAGGCTTGGCGTCGAGTCGCTCGACATTCTGCTGCTGCACCGACCGGACCCTTTAATGGAACCGGAAGAAGTGGCCGACGCTTTCAGCAAGCTGAAGCAGGCCGGGAAGGTGAAAGGCTTTGGCGTATCGAACATGAGCCCGGCGCAAATCCGGTTTCTCCAGTCGCATCTGGATGCGCCGCTGCTTGTGAACCAATTGGAATTAAACCTGGGCAAGCTGGATTGGCTTGAAGCCGGTGTGCTGGTGAACCAGCAGGAGGGCGCCGAAGTATCGTTTCCTGAAGGGACGATCGAGTTTTGCTGGATGGAACAAATTCAAATTCAAGCCTGGAGTCCGTTGGCCAAGGGGGTATTCACCGGCCGGGAGCCGGAGAATCAACCGGAATCGGTTCGTCTGACCGCCGCCCTTGTCCGGGAAATGGCTGAACGGAAAGGGACTGCTCCGGAAGCCATCGTATTGGCATGGCTGATGCGCCATCCGGCAGGCATCCAGCCTGTACTGGGCACGATCCGGCCCGAGCGCATTCAGGCCAGCGCCGAAGCCTTACAGGTAAGCCTGTCCCGGGAAGAATGGTATTCTCTGTATGTGAGCTCCAGAGGACGAAAAATGCCGTAATCGGCTTGAAGAGTAAAGACCTCGCGCTTGCAACGCCGTCAGGCGGAGCGGTACGGGGTCTTTATGGTCTGTACCGCTTCGTATAAACCCGGCGTTATTCATACAGATTAATCCTATTGGAAACCCGCAAAACATGGTTTTCCGGTTTAGGGCTGTTTTTGATATGATGAAGTGTAAGCAATACACATAGAGAGAAGTGGATTTCATGAAGCTTAGCGTGTTGGATCTTGTTCCCGTCTTTCCGGGTGCCGACTCTGTACAAGCTCTGGAACAGGCGGCGCTGCTTGCTCGTACGGCGGAAAGGCTGGGCTACTGCCGTTATTGGGCAGCCGAGCATCATGATATGGAGGGGCTCGCGTGCACTGCGCCGGAGGTGCTGTTAGCCCATATCGGCGCCCGCACACAGCGGATCCGGTTAGGCTCGGGAGCGCTGCTGCTTCCTCATTACAAGCCGATCAAAGTGGCGGAACTTTTTCATATGCTGGCTGTCCTGTATCCCGGACGAATGGATTTGGGCATCGGGCGGGCTCCCGGCGGCTCAGCGCACGTCAGTATCGCATTGAGCGGCAATTTTTTGGAAAATGTCAGCGTTCTTCCGGAAACAATTCAGGCTTTGTCGGAATTGCTGGCCGGCCATTATCAGCTTGAAGGCCATTCTGTTAAGGCACGGCCGACTCCGCCCCTCCCGCCGGAAGTCTGGATGCTCGGCACGAACCGCAAAAGCGCCTCGTATGCGGCCGAATTCGGTACAGGTTATGTTTTCGGACAGTTCATGAGCGACCAGGATGGAGTGGAGGTGCTATCGGCTTACAGACGGGAGTTCAAGCCTTCGCATCTTTCCCAGGAACCCCGGATCATCGTGGCCGTGGGCGTTATTTGCGCCGACACGGAAGAGGAGGCCCAAAGCCTAGCGGTCAAGGCGAATGCATGGTTTAGACCGGAAGGCCCTGCAGAAGAGGAGAGTGCACACTTCGAACGAAAGCTGCTCGCGGGAACTCCCGGGCAAGTGAAAGCGAAGCTGGAACAATTCAGCAGTATGTACGACGCGGATGAGTTTCTCATCGTCACCATGGTACCCGATTATCGCAAGCGGCTGCGTTCCTACGAGCTGCTTGCCGATGTGGTATTCACACCATAAAAGTGTGAGGAATGTCCAATACGGCCTACTTATATCGTTCAACCTTGTTCAACCGAATCCCAAACGGTCCCAAGAGTTGTAAATAATATCCATTTGGGGTACTATTGTCATAAAACCACATTGTGCAAAGGAGCAATCATTTATGGCTGTGTTATCAACTCCTTTTACCGTAAAGAGCCTGGAATTAAAAAACAGAATCGTCATGCCGCCGATGTGTCAATACTCCGTTACCGCAAAAGACGGTGCCCCGAACGACTGGCACTTTGTCCACTACGTTTCCAGAGCCGTTGGAGGAGCGGGGCTTCTCATCATGGAGATGACCGATGTGGAGCCGGATGGCCGCATTACAGACTATGACCTCGGATTATGGTCCGACGACCAGATTCCTGCGTTCAGAAGAATTATTGACGAAGTACATAAATATAACGCCAAAATAGGAATTCAAATCGCCCATGCCGGGCGCAAAGCGGAGGATGCGGAGGTACCGGTAGGACCTTCCGACATTCCGGTGAGTCCCCGATTTAAGAAGCCGAGGGCTCTGTCAACCGGGGAAGTCAAGGAAATGGTCGTGAAATTCCGGGAAGCCGCCAGACGGGCCGTTGAAGCCGGGGTGGACACGATCGAAATCCATGGTGCCCACGGGTATTTGATCCATCAGTTTCATTCTCCGGCCATCAACAACCGCAGTGATGAGTACGGCCGTGATTTGGCGAAGTTCGGTGTGGAAGTCGTTCAAGCGATCAGAAGCGTCATTCCGGAGCATATGCCGCTTATTATGAGAATCTCGGCAATCGAATACATCGATGGAGGCTACGATCTGGATCACAGCCTTGAGATCGGCCAAAGGTACAAAGAAGCCGGAGTGGATGTGTTCCATATTACGAGCGGCGGGGAAGGGCCTGCAGGCCAAAGAAAGCCGGGAAATTATCCGGGTTATCAAGTTCCGATGGCGCGCGCCTTCAAGCAAGCGCTTGGCCTTCCGGTCATCGCGGTCGGTCTGTTGGAAGATCCGAAGCTGGCGGAAGCGACCGTCGCTAACGGCGATGCCGATTTGATCGCGGTAGCCCGCGGCATGCTGCGCGATCCTTATTGGGCGATTCATGCGATTCAGGCCGTATCCGGCCAGCCGGAGCTGCCAAAGCAGTACGAAAGAGCGTATTAAAAACTGAAAATAGCTGCCATGCGGGTGTTAAAGCCCACGGGCAGCTATTTTTCATTTCACGCTAAAATAGGCGGGGAAAGCCGATCGCAGAAACCGGAAGCCATATCCCGACGGCAAGAAGCATCCACCGAAATACCGTTTCGCTGGTCGAGCCCGTATCAACTGCCAAAAATTTTGGAAGCAGGCGGACCCTCGCTTTGAGCGGCCAAAATAAATGAACTCCCTGTTCATTGAACAAGTCGATGAGCGGGTGCGATAAATAGGCGGCGATGAAAACGGCATGATATAATGGTGATAAAGGAAGAGAAAGCACCATTAATGTCAAAATAAAGACAATGGAATGCGTCATTGTCCGATGGCGCACGTTGAGAAGCCGCAGCAGAGCGGACACGGGGAAAAGCAGCTTGGCCATCGTCGATCCCTGCTTGTCGACATCAGCCAAAGGGCCGGCCAAACAGCCCAGCAGTAGAGCTCCTGCGGCTTCCCAGGACCAAAAGGAACCCCCATGATAAACGATCACAAGCTCAGCGGCTACAAGTCCGGCCGCGCTATGTGTTTTTTGCAGCATACCAATCCTCCCGTTCAAGCATGACATGAAGTGAATTTTGGGGAACCTTATAGCATTCGGACGATGGAATGAAATAGGGGCGGTAGGGTTCAAACGATTTGGGCTGGACGACCAAGCGAGGTCATCATACACTGTAGAACGCGGAAGGATTGGATCAAGCGATTCGAGATAAAAATGGATGTTCGGCAGGTCCTGTTCGGTAATGGCAATGAACATCGGTGTGGAGGCAGCTTATGAGCAAACCATGGTTTCAAGTCAACAGTGCAGTATATATGTTATTCATACGGAATGGGAAAATTCTGATGCTGAGACGGTCCAATACAGGGTATGAGGACGGAAAACTCAGTCTGGTTGCCGGGAAGCTGGACGGAAACGAGGAAGTCAAGCGTGCGGCGGTGCGGGAAGCGGAGGAAGAAAGCGGCATAAAACTAAGCCCGGAGGATTTGGAGGTAGCCTGCGTCATGCATCGGCTGTCGGATAAGGGAGAGTGGATCGATTTCTTTCTTAAGGTGAACCGGTGGGAAGGGGAACCGGTGAACAAGGAGCCGGATAAATGCTCCGAAATGGGATGGTTTCCATTGGATCGGCTGCCGGATGACACGATCCCTCATGTGCGTAAGGCGATCCGCAATGTGCTTGATGGTGTCTTCTATGACAGCTACGGATGGGATGAAATCGTGGAATGAAACTAAATTCCTGAGTCTAATCGTCTATAAACTGTGAATTTTCACACGAAACAGGACATTATTCTATACTTATCGTACTGCTTTGGGTATAATGAAGTAACGAAAAAAGTCCTATGATTTCGAAGAAAATTGCCGAAAAAAGGAGACCATTAATGTTATGAAGGCAGAGCTCATCAATCCGTTCTTGGAATCGGCTAGAATCGTTATTGAGCAAGTCGCCAATATCCGGCCGTCCACCGGTCAGCTCGGCATCAAGGAAGTGAAACTTGTTGAAAACTACATCTGGATTCAAATCGGGATGACCGGGCAGATGGAAGGAGACATCGTATTCGGGCTTCACGAAGAAGTGGCGTTGAAAGTCGTTTCCGCAATGATGGGAGGCTTTCTCATTACCGAGATGGATGATATGAGCAAAAGTGCCATATCGGAGCTCGGCAATATGATCAGCGGCAATGCCAGTACGATGTTATACAATCAAGGGGTACGCGTAGACATTACGCCGCCAAAGCTGATGCAATCCGCGAACGCGGCAGGCTTTGATGCAAAGAGAGCGCTCACCATTCCGCTTATTATGGATGGGATCGGGGAATTGGACATTCAAGTGCTGATTGCTTAATGATCATGCAGTTGAAATGATAGCTAAATTACGTGTAAGCTGATAGCGAAGGCTTCATTCCGGACCGTACGGGCCGTGAAGAGCTTTCGCTTTTTTCTTTCTTTCAATGTCAAGCAGGTGTGCTAAGGGGGCATACATACAATGGACTTTCAAGGCAAAATCGTGGTGATTACCGGCGCTTCGAGCGGTATAGGGGCTATGATGGCGCAGAGGCTGGCCGCTCTGGGCGCAATTCCGGTTCTGATGGCGCGTTCGGAGAAAAAGCTGGTGGAAATCGCCTCTCACATCAACGGTTCGCACAGCGTTTATGTGCTTGACGTGACTTCCTGGGAACAGGTGGCCGGGACGATGGAACGGGTGATCGCCAAGCACGGACGTATCGACATTCTGATCAATAATGCCGGATACGGCGTGTTCGAAGCCTTTATTCATGCGGATTTGTCCGAGATCGAGAGCATGATGGACGTCAACTACATGGGGGTCGTCCGCTGTACGAAGGCCGTGCTGCCGCACATGCTGAAGCAGGGCAGCGGACATATCGTGAATATTGCTTCTATGGCCGGTAAGATCGGATCGGCCAAATCCAGCGGATATTCGGCCTCAAAGCATGCGGTGCTGGGCTTCACTAACTGTCTGCGGCAGGAGCTTGTCGGTACCGGCGTTCATCTGACCGCGATCAATCCGGGACCGGTTGACACACCGTTCTTCGACCGGGCCGACCCTACCGGACAATACGTGAATAACGTCAGATGGTTTATGCTAAAGCCGGAGCAGGTGGTTCAGAGAGTGCTCACGGCGATCAAACGCCGGACGCCGGAAGTGAACATACCGTTTATGGCGGCCTTCGGAGTGAAGCTGTACCAGCTGTTCCCGCGTTTGTTCGATAAGATCGCCTATCGGCTGTTGAATAAAAAATAGGAGGAAGAGGCCGTCTATTCCAGCGAGCCTAAGCCCGTCTATTCCTGTTTCTGATTCTCGTCTTTCAGCTTGAGATGGAGGCTGCGCACTTCCTCGAACAGCTTGCGTATCTCGGCTTTGCCTTCGGGATGCAGCTGATTCCAGTGGCTGGTCAGAGCAGGCATGGTTTTATGTATGTGGTTGTAAATCGACCATACTTTTATTTTCTCTACCATTTCGGGAGAGGCATCGCCTGTGACAAGCTCGGAGAACTTCTCCACGAGCCCGTCGAACTCTTCCGTAAATCGTGAATTCATTGAAAACCCACCTTTCCGGTCATACTACATCATAGTTTATCCTGAAGTTACCATAGTGTCAAAAACGGAGTGAAGAAGCATGCAAACGAAAACGCAAGGGAGTACGGAATGCGGAGAGGACAAGCCTGCCGGGCGGAAAACGGCGCTGCCTGCGGAAGGCGCATGTGCCGGCGTCCCGGAGGATGGCATGCTGGTGGAGCGTGAACCCCTGAGAAGCCTGGTCAAAGGGATCAAGCTGTATCTGCTGACCTATATCAGTCAGGGCTTGAAGGTCAAGGGCTATTTGGCCGTTCCGGAAGAAGGGGTTCCGGGACCGGGATTGCTTTACTGCCGCGGCGGAATCCGCAAGGTCGGAATGGTGCGCAAACGGCGTATTTTCGATTTGGCCAGACGGGGGTATGTGGTGTTCGCCCCCTTTTATCGCGGCAATGAAGGCGGGGAAGGCCGGGAGGACTTCGGCGGAGAGGACCGGTTCGACGTATACCATGCGGTGAAGCTCATGCAGTCTCTGCCGGAAACGGTGCCCGGTCCGGTTCCGCTGATCGGCTTCTCCAGAGGAGCGATCATGGCGATGCAGGCGGCCAAGGAATGTCCGGACGTCGGTCCGGTTGTCGTCTGGGGCGGCGTGAGCGACTTGTTCGACACCTACGAAGAGCGTGTGGATCTCAGGCGGATGCTCAAAAGAGTCGTGGGGCACCCGAGGAAACAGGCGGAAGCGTATGAGCGGCGTTCGCCGGTATATTGGACCGAGCAGGTGAAGGTGCCTGTGATGATCGTCCACGGGACAAACGACACGCAGGTCAACGTATCCCATGCGCGCAAGCTCGCCGCGGCGCTGGAGCGGGCGGGCAAGGACTACGCAATGGAGCTGTACGAAGGCTTGGAGCACCGGTTTCCGAAAGAGGACGATAAGCGTGCGCTGGATGCCGTATTCGCCTGGATTAAACGAAAACAGGAGGAGATGAACCGTTTCAGGGCATAGGGAGTCAAGATGACATATGACATACATCACCTGCACAGCTTCGGTGATCGGTGCAGGTGTTTTTTTTATGGGCTCCAGGGCTTGCGACCGCTGATTTTCTCAGGAGCCGCCGCTTTTGCCCTCGAGTCTTGCACGAAACGTCTCCTTCCAGCTGGCCGACAGCTCTTCCGCCTGAAGCAGCTCCTCCATGGCCTTCCAATTCGTTTTCTCCTGATGCATGATACGGTTGGCGTATGCGATGGTGATTGGCTTGGAAAGCCGGCCGACGGGAATAAGCCCGTTTTCTTTACTCACCCGGCCCTCTTTCAGAACGCGGAAGTAATACCCCGTATACCCGGTGTTCTGAACCTGCAGAGGCATATCGGGTCTGCCCAGTTTGACCGAAAGTTTAAAGCACGGCTGACGCGGCTGGCTGACTTGAACGACCGCCTCGCCTAAACGGAACGTATCCCCGATACAAACCTGCTCCTCCGTCAACCCGCGGATCGTCAAATTTTCTCCGAAGGCTGCCGGCGGCAAAGGCTGGCCCATGACGGACTCCCAGTAAGCATAATGTTCATGCGGATATACGCAAACGGCCTTGTCCGCTCCTCCATGATGGACAAGGTCCGCTTGTCCGTCTCCCTCAAAATGCAATCGGGTCAAAAAAACCGGGCCTGAGACAGGATATTTATAGATCCCCGTAAGAAGATCTTTCTGATGATAGGAAACGGTCTTTGGCAGTCCTGTGTTAATGGACACGATATCGATGCTCATAGATACCTTCCTTTCTTTGATTAGGGGTATTATATCGCGCTTGTCCGGTATGGATCAATTCATTTTTCCCGGCCGGAAGATACACAAGAGAAATTAAAGCTGCAATTTGGTATACTAGGAAAACGAGAGATGCAGAAGGGATGATGGAATGAATACGGGCTTTGCTTCTTTACCTATTGCTCCGGCGTATGTCAAACGGCTGCAGGAGCTGGACATCACCGAGCCTTCGCCGATTCAGGCGGAGGCGATACCGATCGCGTTGCAAGGAAGGGATATTGTTGCCCAGTCGCAGACGGGAACGGGAAAGACGCTTGCCTATTCCCTGCCGCTGCTGCACAAAGTGGAGGAGTCGGTGCGGGAGGTACAGGCGCTGGTGCTGGTACCGACCCGGGAGCTTGGCATGCAGATCGTCGCAACGCTGGGGGATTTAACGAAGGACAGCGGGATTCGGGTACAGCAGCTGATCGGCGGAGCTTCCATCGAACGGCAAATCGACAAGCTCAAGCTGAAGCCCCAGATCGTGGTCGGTACCCCCGGCCGCGTATATGAGCTCGTCAAGCTGAAAAAATTGAAGCTTCACGGGATTCGCACGGTGGTTGTCGACGAAGTGGACCAGGTGTTTGAGCTTGGTTCGATGCAGGAGGTCGAGGCGCTGTTCAAAGGCATGCTCCGCGACCGGCAGCTTATGTTCTTCTCGGCGACGCTCCCGGCCCCGCTTCAGAACGTGATCGACCGCTGGATGAATGATCCGGCCTATGTGCGCGTCAATCCGGCGCAGCGTACGTCGGAGATGCTGGAGCATCTGTATTTCGTCTGTGAGGAGCGGGATAAGATTGACACGCTGCGCAGGCTTGTCCGGTTGTATAACCCGAAGGCCGCGATCGTGTTTATCAACGAAACGGACAATATCGGTGAGGCGGTGGCCAAGCTGCAATATGTCGGCTTGTCCGTGGAAGGTCTGTACGGCGAAGCGTCCAAACAGGACCGGGCCAATGTCATGCAGGCGTTTCGGGCGGGCAAATTCCAGCTGCTGCTGGCTACCGACGTCGCCGCACGCGGTCTGGATCTGCCGCAGGTAACGCATGTCATCAACCTGGACCCGCCGGTGGATGCGGACCATTATGTGCATCGCGTGGGCCGCACGGGCCGGATGGGGCGGAAGGGACTGGCTTTGTCGATCGTTACGCCGCGGGAGCAGTTTATCATGGACAAATTTGCCCGGGCGCTCGGTATTGAAATTAAACAGAAAGCGATGTATCAAGGCAAAGTAATCGATCCAAGGCCGGAGAGAGGACCGCGCCGGGCGGGAAATAAGCCCGCAGAGCGCAAAGGGCCGGGCGGCGAAGCTGCGCCGGCGGGTCCGGGTCAGGGCAAGTCTGCCAGGGTGAGCGCCAAGGGCGCGCCGGCCGGGCGGAAGGCGCCTGATAAACGGAAGCCGGAGAGGGAGCGCGACCGCAAAAACAAGGGCGCTCCGAGGTGGCTGAAGGAGAAGCAGCAGGAGAACCGGAAGCCGTAACGAAAGACCGGGGTGGGATGTTCAAGTGATCGTGTTCATCAAACGGCTCGCGGCCTTGGCCGTCATACTTGCGCTTCTAGCAGCGGGCACGGCATGGTACGTTCGTCCGGCCAAGCCGCTCGACCTGTCTTACGTACAGCCGGATTTACGGGGTAAGCTGACGGCGATGCTGTCGACCCGAAGGCCGGAGATGGTCCTGACCGGGCGTGAGGTAAACGATCTGCTGAAGCAGGCGCTCTCGGCAAGACCTGAGCTGCATCCGGGTGTACTGGTGACGGGAGCTGCGTTTGCGCTGCAAGACGAGCGGTTATCCGCTGACGTGAATCTGCTTGTGAGGCAGCGGCTTGAGGCGGGAGCCAGGTTGTGGTTCAAGCTGAGCTGGACGGAGCCCTATTTGACGGCGGTCCATACCGGCACCGAGATTCGCGGAATATCCGTTCCGCTTGAATGGTTTCGGCTCGATCCGCTGCAGTTGGACTTGAACGCCGATTTGCCGAAGCAGTTGAGGATTCGTGAGGTAGCTTTTGAGGGTTCTACGGTCAGGTTAAGTTTTAATATACGTTAGCGCAAAATATAACAACCCACGCCAGGTGAATAAAAAACGGACCCGTCAAGGTCCGTTTTTTATGCTGCAGCCATTTATGGCTGCTTTCGCTTTTTTACATACTGGGCGTAGACGATTTCGCCCGTATCCAGCTTGGCGATTTCATCCGCCGTCCAACCGGCGATCTTGTTGTTGCCGGTCACACCGGCCAGCTTGATCGCATATTTGCTTGCAAGATAGTCATGAAGCGCTGACATGTCGGCTTCATTCACTTCGCGCAGCTTCTTTTTGCCTTGAATTTGGCCTAGGATGACGCCGATCGATTCCGCCGCGAGACTGGTGTTCGGCTGAATACGCGCGCTGCCGAAAGCGATGGCGGAGGCTCCGACATTTTTGCCGGCCATGATCACGTTATCGTAATCCTTGAGCAGAAAGCTGCGCAGCGGCATTCCGTATTTGTCGGGACGGCCCATCTCGATGCCCCATTTATTCGCACTGGTGCCCTGCAGATCAAGCGGATAACCTCCGATGCTGACATTATCCCAGAACATGTTGGCCCCCAGCATGTCCGAAGGCTTGAGCACATAATCGGTTTCGTAGTGATTATACTCACGAATATACAAATAGTTCGGGAAGCCGTTCAGCTCCGCATGTTCCCAGCCCACGATGTTTTTGCGGAAATGGTCCAGAATCAGCGGAATTTCCCTTTTGCCGAGCTCCATCGCTTCGGCGACCGACTTGTCGTCGGAGGGGTCGACGGTATAAATCAGGAACGCATTAATGATCACTTCGCCATCCCGCTGATGAACCGCATTCAGTCCGCGAAGAAAGACGCGATCGTTGGTCGGCTTGTATCTGTTGGTCATCCCCGTGAGTCCGATCGCATAGCTGTGATCGACTTGACCGTAACCGTACTTTTGGCTGCGTTCCTGCGGGGTCAAACGGTTAAAATGCTGCTGGAATTTCGTCCAGTCGACGTTTTTAAACTTCATCATCATGCCGGAGCTCATATATTCGATCCGGCTTTGTCCGTAGAACTGTTCCAGTCCCGGCAGACGGGTCACCTCAAGCCTGCTCGCCATCGCGGCGTAATCGGTATTCTCCACCCAATAAGAAGACTCAATCCGTTTCTTTTGGCCTTCCCTGTCGGTGTATTGAAGCGCTCCCACCCTATGGGTGCCGAACTGTCCCTGAAGCTGTTCGATGCTGTTGATACGGATGCCCTGCTCTACAGGAATGCCTTGAATAAGCTTATCAAAATATTGCTGGAATTCATTGAGCTTGCGGATTTTTCCGTTACGAAAGCCGTCGAACAGCTCCTTGGCTCGTCCCTGAACCAGCAGACGGCGCGCGTCGTCGCGGGTCTCGTCCAAAAAGAGCATTTCTCCCTGCAGCACTTGTCCGCCGAAGGCGTCGCGGGTATCGAGAACTTTTACTTTAAGCCCTTCGTCCGCGGCGGCACGGGCCAAATAGAGGCCCTCCAACTCACTGCCGATAATGACGACGTCCGCCTGTTCACTTGTGAGGGAGGAATTCGGGTCCGGTTCCGAAGGGGGTGGTATCGGCCCGTTAACAGGGGTCACGCTCTCAGGTAATGTTGCCGCCATATTCGGCGGGCCCGTGCCGCCGCCCATGGCCAAAGCATAAACCGCCGCAAGGATGGCCAGTGCCAGAACCGCCAGCAGGGCGGTCATGTTTCTTTTTTTGGCATTCCTCCTCAAACACATTCGCTCCTTTAATCGATGGGGTTCAAGCTCCATATTTCTATCGTTTCTGCTCTGTTAAGTTTATCATTTTTGGCAAGGTTGGGCAAAAGCACCCCCACAAACATTTTTGAGGCGGCGAAATGATTTGGTGAAGCAAGGAACTCTTCGCGAAGGTTCTGAGATCAAGACTACATGACATGCGTGCACCCGCTTTACGAAGTGGCGTCCGGACAAGCGTTATCCAGCGTTACGGGATGCCGCCGTTCGCCGGTCTTTTGTCTGGACGGTGTGGCTTGCGCCTGTCGACAAAACAAAACCTTCAAAGGAGAATGACGATGAACACAACATTTAAAAAGACGGTTATTTCCGCATTGACTCTGGCTATGGTGCTGGGTGGTTCTACCGCCGCGTTTGCCGACGGTCAAGGTAAAGAACGCGATAAGGCCAAGAACGACGATTGGAAAGATCGTTATGAGTTCCGTTATGATAATAAGAAAAATGATGATAAAAAATATGCCGGTAAAGACATCAATGTCAATATTAAACTGAGCTTTGACGACTTGAAAGGAAAAGACGTCGAGTGGGCGGCACGATACATAGCAAGTTTGGCATCCAAGCGCGTATTTGAAGGATATGAGGACGGCACCTTCCAGCCGCGCAAAACGATTTCCCGCATTGAAGCGATTACAGCGGCAGTCCGTTTGATGGGTCTCAGAGATCAAGCCGAATCCGATGCGGCGAAGCAAGCCAACCTGAACTTCAAAGATGCCGACAAAATTAAAAAAGACTACCCTTGGGCGACTGGCTATGTTTCGGTAGCGCTGCAAAACGACCTGTTCCTGGAGACGGACGACAAGGTGCAGCCGGAGAAAGAAGCGGATCGTCTCTGGGCAACGATGCTGCTTGTCAAAGCGCTGAAGCTCCAGGATGAAGCCAAGGCGAAAATGAACGCGCAGCTGCCTTTCAAGGACGCTAAGCAAATCCCTGCCGGAGCGGTCGGTTACGTAGCGGTTGCATTGGAGAGAAATCTCATTGACGGCTATGAAGACAATACGTTCCGTCCTTACAAGCCCGTAACCCGCGCCGAGCTCGCAGCGCTGCTTGACCGTACGGGAACCCAACTGCCGGATCGTACTTCCGTAAAAGGAACGGTCAATGCGGCGGTAAGCAACAACCTGCTCCCGGTCAAATTGCAAAACAACACAACGGTGAATGTTGAACTCGACGCAAACGCCTTTATTTTCCGCAATGGCGCCAAAGTAGCGGCGACGGAACTGCGCGCGGGAGATCAAGTGCTGATCCGCACCTATAACGGGAAAGCCATTTATGTTGAGGTTTTGAACCAAACGAATGACTCCGAGCAGCGCGTGGACTTCACGGTAACCGGCACGCTGAACAACTACACGCTGAATTCCAAAGGACAGCTTGCCACCATTTCCATTAATCAGTCGGTAAACGGCGGAGTTCAGTCCGCGGTATACGGCGTATCTCCCGAGCTGTACATTTCCGGTGACCTCAGCTTGCTGACTGCAGGCCGCTCGCTCGAGCTGAGAGGCAAAAACCAAATCGTACACACCATCATTATTCGATAGATGATAGATCAGATCAGAAAAAAGGTTAGAATTACATGAAACTGCAGTCCTTCATTCAGCGCCCGGCGCTTGGTGAAGGGCTCTTCTTTTTTTGCCGGTAAAGACGCGAGGGTGGACACGATCTTCTTTAGGTGTATAATTAGTAGGAAAATATGGTGACAAACGTTGGAGGAAGCGCCCAAATGACTGCACAACACATCAAGCTCGAGGACATTATCGTTGCCAGCCACGTGCTGAAGGATGTTGTCCAACACACCCCACTGCAAAAAAATTTCATCCTGTCCGAGAAATACGGCTGTAACGTTTATTTGAAACGGGAGGATCTTCAGGTCGTCCGTTCGTTCAAAATACGCGGTGCCTATAATATGATCCGCAGTCTTCCCGAAGAGAAGCTGCAAAAAGGCGTGGTGTGCGCCAGCGCCGGCAATCATGCGCAGGGTGTCGCCTATTCCTGCAAGGCGCTGCAAATACCGGGAAAAATTTTCATGCCGACAACGACACCGCGGCAGAAGATTTCACAAGTGAAGCTGTTCGGAGGCCCGTTCGTAGAGGTTCTGCTGATCGGCGATACGTTTGACGATTCGCTGAGGGAGGCTTTGGCCTACTGCGACCGGGAAGATATGTCCTTTATTCACCCGTTTGACGACCCTAAGGTAGTGGCGGGACAGGGAACTATAGGCCTGGAGCTGATGAACGACATGCGGGAGCAGGCCGATTACGTGTTTGCCGGCATTGGCGGCGGCGGTCTGATTGCAGGATTGGGCTTGTATATCAAAAGCATCAGCCCTGCAACGCAGGTCATCGGTGTCGAAGCTACCGGTGCGCCCTCGATGCGGCAGTCGATCGATACGGGGGAGATCGTGACGTTGGGCGAGATCGACAAGTTCGTAGACGGCACAGCCGTCAAGCGGGTCGGCGAGATCAACTTCGACATCGCCCGCGAGGTCGTCGACGATATTGTCGTAGTGCCGGAAGGCAAAGTCTGCACGACGATTCTCGAGCTGTATAACGAGAACGCGATCATAGCGGAGCCTGCGGGTGCGCTCCCGGTTGCGGCGCTGGAGTTCTACCGCGAACAGATTGCGGGCAAGAACGTGGTGTGCGTCATCAGCGGTGGCAACAACGACATCGACCGGATGCAGGAAATTAAGGAGCGGTCGCTTATCTATGAGGGTTTGAAGCATTACTTCATCGTCAACTTTCCGCAGCGCGCCGGTGCCCTGCGGGAGTTTCTGGAGTATGTGCTGGGGCCAAACGACGATATTACCCGATTTGAGTATACAAAGAAAACGAGCAAAGAAAACGGGCCGGCTCTGGTCGGTATCGAGCTGAAGCATAAGGAGGATTACGGTCCTCTGATCGAGAGGATGAAGCAAAGAGGCCTCGGTTTCAGCGAAATCAACAAAGATCCGAATTTGTTCAGCTTGCTGATCTGACCCGCGCCCCGCATAAAAAAAAGCCAAGTCCCCCTCCTCGTACGGAGCGGGGGACTTGGCTTTTTCTCATGAATTTAATTGGAGGAGCGCTTCTCAATATCCAGCACACCTTGGTAGATCGTTTCGAACAGCTCTTCGATATTCTCTTCCTCGATGCAGGAGAAAGCAACCCGCAGGTCCGTTTCGCCAAGAGCGATGGTGCCAATGCCGTACTGCTCCAAGAGATGGACGCGCAGCGTTTCGGCATCGACGGTCTTCAGCTTCAGGCACATGAAATAGCCGGAATTGAACGGGTAGTATTCCCAGGCGTCGTCGAATTTGCCGCTGTCGAGCAGCGCTTTGGTGCGGTTGGCACGGCCCTTCATGATCTCGAATTTCTCCCGCTTCTGCGCATCGAAATCCGGAGATTGCAGCGCGCGCAGCACGAACGTTTGGGACGGATGCGGACCGCTGGAGATCGTCGCGCGGATGATGCCCATCGTTTTCTGCTCAAGCGCGGCCAGCATGGCGTCGCTTTGGCCGGCATAGGTGATGAAGCCGACCCGGAAGCCCCATACGTATTCTTCTTTGGTGGCGCCGTCGATTTTGATCGACAGGACGCGAGGATGCAGATCCGCCAAGTCTCCAGCCAGCGATTGATGCAAGGAATCCTCGAAGAATAGTCCGAAGTAGGCGTCATCGGTCACGGCAACCACGTTGATACCGGCTTCCGCGGCGTCCTTGATGGCCGCTACGATGGTACGCCCTTCTTCCGGTCCCGGCGTGTAGCCCGTCGGATTGTTCGGGAAGTTCAGCAGGACGATCGCCTTGCCTTTGTCCTTCTGCGCCAGCAGGGCGTCACGGAGTCCATCCGCGTTAAATTTGCGCTCGCTGTTGTACAGCGGATAGTATACGAGCTCGGCTCCGCGGCGAATGCCGAAGGTCAGCTCGTAGTTTTCCCAATTCTTGTCGGGGATGACTACAGCGTCTCCCGGTCCGGCGAACAAATCGGCCACGATGCTCAGCCCGTGCGTCAGCGCATTGGTTGCAATCGGATTGCCCAGGCTTTTGCCCTGAAGAGACGGGTTTTCTTCGAGCATTTTGCTGCGCCAAGCGGCACGCAGCTCCGGTTTGCCGGCAGGCGGCGCATATTCGTAAATGTCCTTGGGATTATATGCGGACAGCGTATCTTGAATCACCTTCAGATGCATCGGCTGGCCTTTCTCCAGCGCCGTACCGATGGTAGCGTTGAATTTCTTGGCTTTTGCCTTAGCTTCTGCGGATTGGCTGAGAATGCCTACCTTGGGGAAATAGATTTGCTTGCCAAGATCGGAAAGCATGTCGTATACATGCTGGTTTTCTTTCGCGATCGTTTCGTTCAGCTGGCGTGCAAGTGGGTTCATTCTAATTCTTCCTTCCATGTTCTTCTTTGGCATTAGCCCATATTATATCATTTTAGCCCGGGAGCGTCACGATGCTTTTTACAAGCGCGGATGCCGGAGCGTACGTTTCGTTTTTTTCAAGCGGAGACATCTTGGTTTTGCCGGGAAAGCTGTGTTACGATGGGTGAAACGATATTTGCAGGAGCGGAGGCATCCGATGTCAGCCATCAAACGTTACGAAAGCATAATGGAGCAGCTGATAGCCAAAGGAGAAGTGACCGTTGCCGATCTGGCCGCCCGGCTTGGGGTAACGGGTAAAACGATTCGTCAGGATCTGGAGAAGCTGGAGGCCAAGGGACTGCTGCTGCGAACCCATGGCGGTGCGATCCTGGCAAACGAGGGATATTCCGGTTTGTTCCCGGACAAGACGCCGAACGGCAAACAGACGAATGAAAAATACGAGGCCGCCATGTGCGCATTATCCTTCATAGAGCCTAACGATATTATCGCCCTGGACAGCGGCAGCACCACGCTGCAAATCGCCCGTCTTTTGGACAATGAACCGCTCACGGTCATCACGAACGATCTTTACATCATTAGCGAGCTGATCAGGAAGGATCAGATCCGGCTTGTCGTTCCCGGAGGCTTCCGGAGCCGGAATCTGCTGGTCAGCGAGGATGCGGGACGTTTTTTGCAGAAGCTGAACGTGCAGAAGGCTTTCCTGTCGACCACCGGGATCCATCCCGAGTACGGCTTTACGATCTTTACGTATATGCATATGGAGCAGAAGCAGGCGTTGATCCATTCAGCCAAGCAGGTGTTTTGCGTTGCCGACAACAGCAAATTCGATAAGTGCGCGCTTATTACGTTCGCCAAGCTTTCAGACATTCCGGTCATCATTACGGACAGCGGTTTGCCTGAAGCAACGGCGATTAAATATGAGGAGGCAGGCGTTCGCATTGAACAGGGAGGTTCCCGGGGTACGAAGGGATAATAAAAATATGTTCAAATTGGTTCATTTTAGTTCAAAAATAATTTATATGTACTGAAATGAACGTTCGTATTATAATAGCAAGTGAATACGTTATCGGGAGGAATTCATATCATGATGGAAAACCGTTATGCCACCCATCCGACAGATACGAAATCGTACGATACGGAACGCTTGCGCAAACAATTTTTGATGGAGGGTTTGTTTGTTCCCGGACAGCTGAACATGGTCTATAGTCATGTAGACCGCTTGATTACGGGCGGCGTAATCCCGCTAAAAGAGCCGGTCAAGCTGGAGGCCGACAAGCATGATATCGGCGCGGATTATTTTCTGGAGCGCCGCGAGATCGGGATCGTCAATATCGGTGCCAAGGGAAGCGTAATCGTGGACGGAACCGGGTACGAGCTGGACAACAAGGACGGCTTGTATGTCGGTCTCGGCAACAGGGAAGTATGGTTCAAAAGCGCCGACGCATTGAATCCGGCACGCTTCTACCTGAGCTCCGCACCTGCGCACCAACATTACCCGACCGAAAAAGTAGCGATCGGCCGGGCGGAACCGGCGTATTTGGGATCCCTCGCCCAATCCAACGAGCGCACGATCTATAAATACTTCCATCCGAACGGCGTGCAAAGCTGCCAGCTCGTGATGGGCATGACGCTGCTGAAGCCGGGCAGCATGTGGAATACCATGCCCAGCCATACGCATAGCCGCCGTTCGGAAACGTATCTCTATTTCGATATGCCGGAGGACGGCGTTGTGTTCCATATGATGGGGGAGCCAAGCGAAACGCGTCATCTCGTAGTGCGCAATGAGCAGGCGGTCATCAGTCCGAGCTGGTCGATCCACAGCGGCGTCGGCACATGCCATTATACGTTTATTTGGGCAATGGCCGGAGAAAATCAGGAATTCGCCGATATGGATATGATCGCGATGCAGGACCTGAGATAAGCCGTCATGAACCAACAAAACACAAGCCTCAACCGCTTTGGCGGACGAGTCTTGTGTTTTGTTTGCTTCCGGCGGCTTAAAACATGCTCCAATCGAAATGCACCGAAAGCGACTGCAGCAGATGTACGCCGGCGATGCTGTTGCCTTTGTCGTTGAGCGCCGGACCGATGACGCCGATGCCGTAACGGCCGGGAACCAGCGTCATAATGCCCCCCGAAACGCCGCTCTTGGCCGGCAGGCCGACACGGATGGCGAATTCCCCGGAAGCATTGTACATGCCGCAGGAAACCATGAAGGTTTTGGCGATCTGCACGTAACGCCGGGGGATCAATGTGCGTCCGGTCAGCGGGTCCGTGCCGTTCATCGCCAGCACCAGAGCCATTCGGGCCACGTGACGGCAGGTAACCTCGATCGAGCAGTGCTTAAAGTAAACGTCGAGGATTTCCTCTACCTCGTCGGCCTCGGTAAGCACCTGGTTATCCTTAAGGAAATAGGCCAGCGACCGGTTGCGGTGGGCGGTAGACGACTCTGAACGATACACGGCTTCGTTGTATGTGAGCGACGCGTCGTCGGCAAGCTCCCGGAAAAAAGCGAGTATGCGTTCCGTTTTTTCCGCCGGTGTGACTCCGTGGATCAAAGAGGAAACGGCAATAGCCCCGGCATTGATCAAGGGATTGAACGGTTTGCCCGGCTCCACCAGTTCCAGCTTGAGCATGGAGTTGAAATCGTCGCCCGTCGGCTCCATCCCGACCTTCTGGAATACGCCTTCCTCGCCCCGATCCATTAGTGCAAGGATTAGTGTGAACACTTTGGAAATACTCTGCATGGTAAAGCGCAAGCCGCAGTCGCCCGATGTCACCACCCGGCCGCTGCCGTCCATCACTGTAATCCCGAGCGCATCGGCAGGAGCGTGACCCAGCTCGGGAATATAGGAAGCCGGCCGGCCTTGAGACGTTACGCTCCGGCTCGCTTCCAACCATTCGGGCAGCTTCTGTGCAAGCTGGTTTAATTCGGATTCGTTGCTCAAACCAAAAACCTCCTTTATCAATAGAATAGCTTTTTTGCACATGAAAGAAAAGCTTCCATGGGAGCAGCGGCGCAGGCTGGTTGTGGATTAAAAGTTGTTAATATACAGGATTTGGGATCCATTCTTCATCAAAAACAAAAAAGTTTTGTAGACTCTTTGCATCAAAGTGGTTATGAAGTCCATGATGAGCGGGTGAATGAGTCTTGCCAAAGTCGCCTAATGTTTGTAGATCGCGCCTATAAATGGCCGCGTCCCAACGAATTCTAGACAACACATGTGAAACAACTTCAATTGGAAAGTCCGTGTATTGTGAAAACTTTTTTCAGAATCTTGACTGATAATTTGTGGTTGAACGCTGACATCAGACCTAAAAAAAGAGAAGAAGATATAGAGAAATTTATCGCAAGAGGGAATTCTCTCACGAAAGCGCAATTGGCTTGAAACATTATATGATCAGACAAAAACAGGAACTCAAAAGTTAGTCCAATTCGGCTATCCATTCCCAACTGATGAACCTGGAATTCCAATTTGCAGAAATTTGCAAGGGCCAGAGTATATGCGTCTTATGAGAAGAACCATCCAAAAAGCAGGGGTTAAAATATTTGATCGTTCTCCGGCTTTGGAACTGCTAGCAGATTATTCTGGAGTTGGCGGGGCAATCGGCGTGAATTTGGATACTGGAGAAGATTGGATAGTAAAAGCAAAATCAGTTGTCATAGCCACAGGGGGATGCGCATTTTTAAGCAACGCACTTGGATGCAATGTACTGACGGGCGATGGCTATTTGATGGCTGTAGAAGCTGGAGCGGATCTATCAGGAATGGAATTTTCCAATGCCTATGGATTTTCAACCGATTTTTCTTCATGTACCAAAAATCTTCTGTATCACTGGGCGACTTTTTACAATGAGGACGGTTCTATCATAGAGAAAAGAGATAAACGATCGCTGTCGAAAATTTTGCAGGTAAATCCGATTTATGCCAAATTGGACAAAGCGACAGAAGATATTAAGGTTGCGATGAGATATGCACAGCCAAACTTTTTTTAGCCTTTGATCGGTTGGGTATTGATCCGTTTCAAGAGCGATTTCCGATTACACTCCGTGGCCGATCGCTGAGTATGAAAGGCTGTCCGTACGACAACGCTGTCGCTGAAGCCACCTACAAGATCATGAAAACAGAGTTTGTGAATCAGATGAATTTCCAGAGTCTTCGTCATCTGGAGTTGGAATTATACGATTACGTGAACTGGTTTAACAAGTATCGCATTCATGGAACCTTAGGCTATATGACGCCTGTTCAGTATCGCCAAGAAGCCCTTAAAAAAATTGTCTGATTTACTGTTGACAATCCAGCATTATAAAAAGTTGAAAAAAGTAAATCCTCTGACCATTCAATATTTAAAAAGTAATGATATCCGAGTTATTAGCGGTTCAATTAACGGGGGCTCTTTATTATATAGTAGGAAAAGACTCCGGAATCAATAATTTAAAAGATTTAGTCGGGAAAACCGTTTCCATCACAACCAAAGGCAGTACCGTGGAAACCCAACTTCGCATGCTTTTAAAACAGGAGGGCTTGGCTGTTACAAACGATGAAACGGGAGTACAAATCATTGCCCGCAACAAACTTTAGGAAAAGGAATTTGTTCGTTTTATGCGTTTTATGAGGGGATATCATCAGGGCAACTTCTAGAAGCGACATTGGAAAGCGTACGCCGATTATTAATTGCGTACCTGATTGCGATTTCGGTCGGTACGATGTTGGGTTTCTTGTTTTCCCGCTACCGTTTCTTGGACGAAACCTTAGGATTTATTGTCGCAGCTCTTCAGACAGTCCCCAGTATCGTTTGGCTGCCGTTTGCAATCATTTGGTTTGGACTTAATGATACTTCGGTTATTTTTATTACTGGTATCGGTGCAACCTGGACGATGGCGTTATCCAGTCGAACCGGATTTATCATTTCGCCTTTATATTTGCGGGATGCCCAAACTCTAGGTACCGGGAAAGGTTTCCGTTTGTTTTATCAGGTGATTGTACCCGCGTCTTTTCCTCATCTGATGAACGGGGTACGACTCACGGCTTGGCGCAATCGAATTCGACAGGGTTGCCTCAAAGCAGCATTTCATAGTTGTCACCGCCTCGATGCCCAAACCGGTTTATCCGGATAGTTTGACCTTTCTTTTCTCGATGGTGCATGTGATGTGCCAGAAATACGCAGTTAGCTTGCCGCTGCACAGGCAGGAGCAGCAGTTCGCCCGTGTGGGATATTACGTTGTCGCGGCAAAGGCGAACAGGCTGTTTATTGGAGCCCTTTATGCCATAGTCACGTCACATCCGGACTCTTGTCGTTTCACCTAATCTTTTTCCATCATACACTCACTCCCACTGTTGCTAGGTGGGGGTTATTTGACGTACACAGCGAAGCTGTAAGAACTGTAGTCCGCGAGAATACCGCCGAGGACAGGGGCGGCACTCCCGCCATGCCTAAAGAGATCTTTGCTTTTGTAGAGGACTGGACAGCCCCCAAAATGACTTGTATCCACGCCTAGAACACCCGTTCCTATTTGGCTTCGTTTGCTTAACCATTGACCGACAAAGTCGGGTCTGGGGATCGACATCACGTATTTGGGCGGATGGGTAAAGGACCCATGTCCCTGTTTATCATCGATTTGGTACAGCCGCAGAGTGATCGCTTTCAATTCAACATTCCCTTGCCTTCTTTATCCTTAGCAGTAACTTCAATAAAGAACCTCCTTCTGCCAGGCGCCTTTCATCGGAGATAAAGGAAGTGCCGGCAGCTGTAACTCCTGTGCAGCGATGCTCAGATATCTGATATTATATGAAATCTCCATTTGGCTTTCTGGGGATGCGTTTTGACCCAGATGCGCTGTGGGGTCGAAGTAATTCATCATGTTCAGATCGTGTTGGTACAGGGCTGCATCCCATCGGATTTTTGAAATGGACAGGCGGATCACATCGGAAGGGAAACCGGTTTCGGCCGCGAAAATTTGTACTGCCTTATTCGGTTGCTCCCGGATCAACCGGTGGGCATGCAGATGCGCCTTTAAATAAGCGATGGTCAAATCCTCGTGGTCCAGTGACCAACGTTCGTCCGCCACCACAAAGGCTCTGAACCCTAAGCCCAGCTCATAATTGAAGATCGATTTTCCGATGTTTTGGTGATGAACGAGGCTTAAGAAGGGCTCCCACATGATCGATGCGCTGATCCTCCCTTGGCGCAAGCTTTCGATGCTGTCCTCGATAGAACGGTGAATGATCTTCCACTCATGCATACTGTGGGATTCCAGCATTTTTCTTAACCGGTACTCTGCATTGGTGCGGAAGGTCGTCGCTATGGGCAGAGCGGCAAGCTCGGATATGCTCTGCAGCGTCAAATAGGTTGGCACCACCATCCCGAATCCTTTGCCGTCTTCGGATTTCCCGCCAGCAGCAAGCAGAACCGGACGGAAGTCCGGCAATAATTTGCTGATGGTATGGCTGACCGCAAGGGCGTAATCCCCGAAGGTAGCAAGCTGTATTTGGCCCGCGACCATTCCTTTAACCAATTCCATCCCATCCTTGGCTTTGTGCCACTTGATCTCGATCCGGTTATGGGGACGGATGCGCTTGAGTTCGCCTTCAAGCAGTCGGAATTCCTTTATGATTAATGGGCTCCACATATGTGTTGACGCAGTGGTATAGCCGATGGTTAAGGATTCGTCTTCCGAGGAAGGGGGAGTCGAGTACCGCATTTGGCTTAGCTCCCTGTACCAGCGCAGTACCTCATTTCTATCGAAATATATTTCTTTGCCGATTTTTACGCTTGGCAGCTGCTTAAATTTGCGCCAGCGGTCAATGGTCGAGCGGCTAACATCCAATAGTTCCATAACCTCCAGGATATGAATTAAATTGAATTGCTCTTTAAGCATCTGACAACACCTCTTACCTGTAATATAATGGCAATTTTCTTCAATTTTGGTCAATGTTCTTTGATATTTGTCAAATGATTGACACAATGAAGTTTGAATCCTAGTATAACGATATGAATGCATGTATTTCAATCTTGTTTTGGAAGGAAGGGGGTGCCGCTGGCCGAATACGGATCATGCAGAACGGCTTCACAAATGGTTGAATGGTCAAAAAACGGGGGCTCGTTTATTTGATCTCACTCCTTATTCATCCGATCGACCGTGTGAAAATAAAATCATCCAATAATAGCTGACTGGAAAACCGGAGGCTAAGATTATCGCTGCGTGCCATATCAGTGGAGGTCGTGGATGTCTTGGCCTTCTATTTTGCAACCCCATTTAGGAAAGGAATCGACAATGACATGAACAAGAGAAAAAGTCAGCTGCATCTCACGGTATCCGTGCAGGGTGCCGGCTATCATCCGGGGAGCTGGCGTCATCCTAAAGCGGAAGCCGAGAAATTGCATGAATCGGCTTATTTCTACAGATTGGCACAAACGGCCGAGCGCGGAAAATTCGATCTGCTCTTCCTGGACCACACATCCATCGGCGAGCATTTACGCGCTGCGGGCAGAGAGCCCGGGCTGCTCCTGGAGCCGTTCACTTTGCTGGGAGCGCTGGCTTCGATCACAAAGCACATCGGACTGGGTGCTGCGATATCGACATCCGTTATGGAACCCTTCGCTGCTGCAAGACAACTGGCTGTCTTGGATCATCTCAGCGGGGGAAGAACGGCCTGGCTGGCGAGTACGGTAGAACACCTCGGGCCGAAGCGGCGTCTCGGGGGACCTCCCGAATTATCCGGCAGGGAGCTGATCGAACGGCAGCAAGAGTTTGTCGAAGTGGCAGGACGCCTTTGGGATAGTTGGGAAGAAGGGGCTGTCGTTATAGACAGGGAGCAGGGGCGCTATATCGACTCCGACAAAGTGCACTTGATCCATCACGTTGGGAAGCATTTTAGCGTACGGGGCCCTTTAAGTATACCTCGTCCGCCTCAGGGCCATCCTGTTCGGATCGGCTTGTGCTCCACCTCGGATAATTGGCAGGAGCCGGATTTCGACAGCATCGATATCCTGTTCAGTTCACAGTCTTTCATCGGGGACGCAGCCCATGCTTATGCGAGGGTAAAGAAACGCAGCTCCTTGCTGGGGCGATCCCCGGATAAATTGAAGGTGTTGACAACGGTGTTGCCGATATTGGGGGAAACCGAAGAAAAAGCCGGAAAAATAGCCTCCGAGTTCCGGGAGCTTATCGAACCGGAGGCTGGGCTTGCCATCTTATCCGATCTGCTGAATTCCGATTTGACGGGTTATCCTGTTGACGGTCCGCTGCCGGATATTCCCGGTTTGAGCAAGGCGATCAAAGCTGCGGGACTTGAGGGATTGAGCCTCCGCGAGCTCAGCCGCCGGATCCTGGAACTAAAAGGGACAAAGGTGTTTGTCGGCACTCCGGAGCAGCTGGCAGATTGGATGGAGGCGTGGTATCACGATTACGGCAGCGACGGATTTCATATTCAGCCTTCCGTTCTGCCGAGTGGACTTGAGGAGTTTGTCGAGCAGGTGATTCCGATCCTGCAGCATAGAGGCCTTTTCCGCACCGAATATACCGGGAAAACGCTGCGGGACCATCTGGGGCTTCCGATTCCGAAGAATAGGAGATTAAGAAAGGAGGGGTAACGATGGGAACTGCCAAAAAACAACTGCACCTGGGAGTCTTTCTTTTAAATACCGGCCAGCATATGGGAGGCTGGCGGCATCCGGAAACGATGGCCGATCGGATGCTTGATCTATCCTTCTATCAAGAATTCGCGAAGCTGGCGGAGAAAGGGAGGTTCGATACCATCCTGGTGCTGGAGCAAATCGCTATCGGTGAACGGAACGGCAAAGTCGTCGAGGAAAGGCCAATCCCCACGCCGGATACGGTGACCTTATTGTCCGTTATGGCGTCCGCAACAGAAAAAATCGGCTTAACGGGGACGGTATCCACGACTTACAACGATCCTTTCCATGTCGCTGCCAGATTGGCAACTCTGGATCACTTAAGCGGCGGCAGGGCGGGTTGGAATATGGTGACATCGCAGGATCCTCTGATCGCTTTCCAATTCAGCAAGGATGCTCATATGGACCACACCTTGCGGTATCGGCGTGCGAATGAATTCGTGGAGGTCGCCATGAAGTTCTGGGACAGCTGGGAAGATAACGCGTTGCTCGCCGCGCGAAGCAGCGGTCTTTACATAGATCCCGATAAAGTGCACGATATCCATCATTCAGGGACCTATTTCTCTCTAAGCGGCACTTCTTACATTCCGCGTCCGGTTCAGGGGCATCCTGTTCTTTTTCAGGCAGGGTCCTCGCGAAGCGGCCTGCAGTTTGCCGCCCAAAAAGCCGAAGTTGTCTTCACGGCTCAAGATAACCTTCAAGACGCCAAAGCCTATTATGCCGATTTGAAAGGAAGGCTGAAACGTTTTGGACGCCGGCCGGAGCAGCTTCATATTTTGCCTGGCCTCGCTCCGATGTTGGGATCTACGGAAGATGAGGCAAAAAAACGGATGGAGCATTTTAATGAGCTGATTTTGCCGGAAATCGCCGCAAAAATATTATCCGCAACGGTTGACGTGGACCTGTCGTCGTATCCGCTGGACAGCCCCTTCCCCTACTGGGAAATTGATCCGGAGGCCAATAACAGCAAGAAAAGCCGATTGCAGCTTTTGAAGGATTTGGCCCAACGCGAAGGGTTGACCATAAGGCAGATGAGCAAACACGTGATAGCCGCAGGCGGGCATCATACATTCTGTGGAACGCCGGAACAGCTGGCTGATCTCATGGAGGAATGGCTGGACCAGGGAGCGTGTGACGGTTTTAACATTATGCCGTCCCACTATCTTCGCGGGCTGGAGGAGTTTGTCGACCATGTTGTTCCGATCTTGCAAAAAAGGGGTCGGTACCGCAAGGACTATACCGGCAACACGCTGCGCGATCATCTGGGCTTGACTCCACCGCCCCATGGCTTGCCGGCGCTTCGACAAAGCACATCCATTTGATATGTAAATTCGGGAGGAATAATAACATGAAAACCATTCGTATTCACCTTATTTTAGCCGTGGTGCTCCTTATATTCTTGGCAGGCTGCGGGACAGCTGCGACCGTTTCGGAAGGCGGCCCGGGAAATGCCTCGGACCCAAACGCGTCTTCAACCTCCCCTAAGTCGGGTCCACAAGTGGTCAAAGTGGCTTTAAATTCCGTTCCAGTGCCGTTATTCAGTTTTCTTGACGAGAACAATAAGCCGGCGGGTTTTATTATTGACTACTTGAGAGAGCTCGAGAAGAAGCTGCCGGAATATAAATTCGAGTACGAATCCGTAGATAATGAAGGCCAGTTGATTGGCACGGACTCCGGCAAATACG
The DNA here is from genome assembly GCF_024519685.1 of Paenibacillus sp. Pae15. Lineage (NCBI taxonomy): Bacteria > Bacillati > Bacillota > Bacilli > Caryophanales > Paenibacillaceae > Paenibacillus > Paenibacillus sp. Pae15. Next base: position 87,544 of record NZ_JALJRM010000002.1, read on the forward strand.
CTTTTGCGGCTAATTTCTGGTTCAAGAATCCGGAGCGGGAGAAAAAATATTTGTATCCGGAGCATGCTTTCGGATACGCGATTACAGCTTTGGTTGTGAGGCAGGACCGCAACGATATAAAAACTTTGGATGATTTGGTCGGCAAGAAATTAGTGCCGATGTCTCCGGTTTCCGGCTTCCGATACATTTTGAAGGACTATAATCTCAGGCATCCCGGCAAGGAGATCAAAATTGAGGATGTGGACAAAACGACGCACGCTGAAGATTTGAAGCTTGTTGACTCCGGCAGGTACGATGCCCACTTGATCAACGTTAATCAATTTGAAGACGTCATGAAGAAGCTCAATCTGAACGTGAAAATCGGCGGAGTGATTTCGAAAGAACCGGTATATTTTATATTCAACAAAAATCAGACGGAGCTTGCTCAAAAGGTGGATGCAAAAACCGTAGAGCTGATTGAGGACGGTACACTCTCAAAGTATTCGGAGCAATGGTTTAAAGTGGACGTCTTTAAAAGCCTGGAATATGTACAGCAAGGCTACAAGTTCCGGAAAGAAAATTAAGGATGTACGGTACCGGTATGGACGCCATATGGAAGCAGGTCATTCAAATCGCCGGGAGGCTGCCTGTTACGTTGACGATGTTGATTTTATCGGTTCTGTTCGGTTTGTTGCTTGGGTTGATTATCGCCCTTGTCCGAATTCAAAAAAGAAAAATTCCGTATGCCATAGCTACGTTTTACTTGTCATTCATACGGTGTACTCCGACAATCGTCCAACTTTTTCTGATCTATTACGGGCTTCCCCAGCTGCTCATCCTTTTTGGGCTTGATGTGAACAATTGGGACAAAATCATCTTCGCGGTCATTGCTTTCTCGCTGCATAGTGCGGCCTTCTTCTCCGAAGTCATCCGCTCGTCCTACCTGGCGGTAGGCATCGGTCAACTGGAGGCCGCATACAGTATTGGCATGAGCCACGCCCAATCGCTTAGACGCATCGTTTTACCGCAAGCCTTCGGCATCGCGATCCCGAATTTGGGCAACAATGTCATTATTTTATTAAAAGAAACGTCACTGGCTTTCTCGATTGGGATTACGGATATTATGGGACAAGTTCAGATCATGGTCGGAAACAGCTATGGCCAACATATTTTTCAAATGTATATTCTGGTCGCATTGGTTTATTGGGTGATAAGCATTATCCTGGAGAAAGGTTTCGGGAGATTGGAGAGGAAGTATAAAAAGGGCCATGTCAGCATTGCGAAATAGGGAGGAAAGGAAGGAGGGCAATATTGGCTAATTTCAGCTTGGAATACGCCATTGAATATTTTCCTGAAGTATTAAAGGGTGTCCCCGCAACGCTGATGGTGGCGGTGATTTCCATGCTTATGGGTACACTCCTCGGACTTGTCATCGCCCTATGCAGAATGTATAAAGTGCCGATCCTGGATAAGCTGGCTGCGCTGTATGTTTCTTTTATCCGGGGAACCCCGCTGCTCGTGCAGATTTATGTCGTTTTTTATGGTACACCGCTTTTGATCGAGACACTGAACCGGGAATGGGGATGGCATTTGCCGATTCATGACATGTCTCCCCTTGCGTTTGCCTTCATTGCATTTACGATCAACTCGTCGGCATATCAGTCTGAAGTGATTCGCGGTGCGCTGATTTCAACGGATTCGGGGCAGATGGAGGCCGCGCTTTCCGTAGGGATGACGACAACGCAGGGATTATTAAGGATTATAGCTCCGCAGGCGTTTGTCGTCGCTCTCCCCAATCTGGGAAACATCTTTATCAATCTGATTAAAGGAACCTCGCTCGCATTTGCCATAAAGGTTCTCGAAATTATGGCCTATGCCAAAATTGTGGCCGGCGACAGCTACCGGTATCTGGAAATGTATTTTGATGCATCGATCATTTATTGGGTCATCTGTTGGACGTGCGAGAGGCTTTTTGCATGGCTGGAAAATAAATATAGCCGCCACGAAAGAAGGTTAACCGTATGAAAAAGAACATGATCACCATATCCAACATAAAAAAATCGTTCGGCCATAACCAGGTGCTCAAAGGCATCGATTTAAACGTGAGCAAAGGTGAAGTTGTCGTGATTATTGGTCCCAGCGGTTCGGGCAAAACGACGCTGCTGCGCTGCTTGAACTATCTGGAAAAGCCGGATGAGGGCAGCATCACCATCGGTGATTTTTCCATCGACTGCAAGCACGCGGGCAAAAAAGATATCTATCAGCTTCGTCGAAAGTCGGCTATGGTGTTTCAGCAGTACAATTTATTCAAGCATAAGAGCGCGCTGGAGAATGTGATGGAAGGCCTTGTGGTAGTTAAAAAGCTTCCAAAGGCAGAAGCCAGGGAAAGAAGCGTCGAGCTGTTGAAAAAGGTAGGGCTTGCGAATAAGCTGGATGCGTTCCCTTCACAATTATCCGGCGGACAGCAGCAGCGCGTGGGCATCGCCCGGGCGCTGGCGCTTAATCCTGACGTGATTTTGTTTGACGAGCCGACTTCTGCGCTGGACCCGGAGCTGGTCGGTGAGGTGCTGTCGGTCATTCGTAAAATCGCTAAGGAAGGAGTTACGATGATCATTGTTACCCATGAGATGGGCTTTGCGTTAGAGGTTGCCCATCACGTCATTTTTATGGACCAGGGCGTAATTGTTGAGGAAGGAAAGCCGCGCGAGCTGTTCAGCGATCCGAAAGAGGAACGTACCAGGCAATTCCTCAAGCGGATGCATCCGGAACTGAATGCGCTGAGCTATTCCATCTGAGAGGACATTCCCGGATTCTGGGCAAAGTCAGGTTTGCAGTGAACCTGGCTTTTGATCACCGAAGGGATACATATGAACGATAGAAAAGGAGCGTACCGAGATGTCGTATATTGTAGATTCACATTGGGTAAAGGATCAGATCGAACGTCTGGGGGAGAATTTGGTGCTTGCCGATTGCCGCTTTGTTCTAGGCCAATCCGAATCGGGAAGAAACGCTTATGCTGAAAGTCATTTACCCGGTGCCATCTATGTGGATCTGGAAAAGGATTTGTCCGCTCCGGTCGGGGAACATGGAGGACGGCATCCGCTGCCTGATCCGCAACTGCTCGCTGACCGTCTGGGTCAACTTGGCATCCGTTCTTCCTCCACTGTCGTTGCTTACGATGACCAGGGCGGAGCCATGGCCTCCAGACTATGGTGGGTGCTGCATTATCTCGGGCATGATAAGGTGTCCGTGTTAAACGGCGGCTTTGCTCAATGGGTGAAGGACGGGTATGAAACCACAAAGGTGATACCGGACCCAACGCCCCGCACTTATGTACCCCAGATTCGGGAGGGACTATTATTGCATGCGGAGGATGTCAAAGCCAGACTTCATCGTCCAGGAACGATTTTGGTCGACTCGCGCGAGCCAAAACGTTATTTAGGATTGGAAGAACCGATCGATAAGGCGGCGGGACATATACCGGGAGCCGTTAACCTGTTTTGGAAGGAGGTGTTGACGACTCAGGGCCTATGGAAAAATGAGGAGGATCTGAAAGGTCATTTTGCTCAGCTTCCGTCTGACCGGGAAATCGTCGTATATTGCGGCTCAGGTGTAACCGCTTGCCCCAATGTACTCGCTTTGAAATCGGCAGGCTTTGCCAATGTAAAGCTGTATGCCGGCAGTTGGAGCGACTGGATTTCTTATGGCGAGAATCCGATTGCGACGGGAAGCGAGTAACGCTTGCGGTCTCCAATAGACTTCATTTAAACGACGCAGTAATCCGCAAAGCCGCTGTTGACAGTGATTTTGCGGATGGCGTCCTTGTCTTATTCCTGTTCGATATTGCGCAGCGTTTCGATTTCGCGTTTGATCGCTATTTCCGCGTTGCGCAGCCCCGTATTTACGTCAATGCCGTCCAGAGCGACCTGCTTGGCCGCTTCCGACACAAATGTAAGCACCTGATCCTCATAACGGTGAATTTTATGATTCTTCTGCTGCTCGCCGACAAAGACATTTTCGATATGTTTCCCCGCGAGCACAGAGATATCCGCTCCGAATTCCTTTTCCAGGTCAGGGTTGATAATGGCAGGAACGCGCGCATTACGGGCCAGAATCCGCTGCATGAAGAGCGGGCTTCCTATCCTTGATGAATGCATCGCGTCCTCCCGTCTCGGAATCGAGAACCGGCAGCGCCAAATCTCTCATCAGCGCAGTAGGCCCGCCTGTATCATAGCCGATATAATGAATTCCGCCGCCGGTTCTCGTGAGCTTCTTGCCCAACTCCAGCACCATGACGGTAAGCAGCGAGGACAACAGCTTCAATGCCCGACTCTTGCATCTTAACCTCATGTTAATTTCCCGCCTCTATGCTTTGCCGGTAACGGGTGTTGGCGGGGCGAGCCAGTCCGTAATGGTCGCGAAGCGTCTTTCCTTCGTAAGCCGTGCGGAATAATCCGCGGTTCTGTAGTTCCGGCACCACCTTGTCGACGAATGCTTCAAGTCCGCTCGGATAAAGCTGCGGCATAATGTTGAAGCCGTCGGCTCCTCCGTTCTTGAACCAGCGCTCGATGAGGTCGGCCAATTGAATCGGCGTCCCCGTGAAGGTGATATGTCCGCGGGCTCCGGCCAGCCGGTGCGTCAATTCGAGGATGGTCAGATTCTCGCGAACGGCAAGATCGACTACAAGCTGGTAACGGCCTTTCCGTCCATTTATCGCATCTACTCCCGGCAGCTCGTCGATCGGCAGCGGATCGTCAAGCGGATAAGAGGACAGGTCGATGCCGACCCGCTCGGACAATCTTTTTACCGCAGAGTCCAGATTAATAAATCCGTTCAGCTCTTCCTCGATTTCCCTGGCCTCTGCCTCCGTATCGGCAATAATCGGGCTGAGACCGGGAAGGATATGAAGCTGATCCGGCGTTCGTCCGTACTTCGCCAATCTGGATTTGACATCGCTGTAAAAAGCCTGAGCCTCTTCCAACGTCTGCTGCGCGGTGAATACAACCTCGGCTGTCCGGGCTGCAAGTTCCTTGCCCTTCTCCGAGGAGCCGGCCTGGACAAGCACGGGATAGCCCTGAGGAGGGCGCGGAATATTAAGCGGCCCTTTGACGGAGTAATATTTTCCTTTGAAGTTGATTTCATGAACCTTGCTGTCGTCCACCTGAACGCCGCTTGCCTTGTCGTACTTGACCGCATCATCCTCCCAGCTGTCCCACAACTGCTTGGTCAGCTCTACGAATTCTTCGGCGTAGTCATAACGAAGCGAATGCTCCGGATGCGCATCGAGGCCGAAGTTGTAGGCTGTGGACTCCGTTCCGGTCGTCACGATGTTCCAGCCCGCCCGGCCGTTGCTGATATGGTCCAGTGACGCGAATTTCCGCGCTACGTGGAACGGCTCGTAATAGGTGGTGCCGACTGTCGCGATCAAGCCGATATGCTCTGTTACGGCAGCCAGCGCCGCGAGCTGGGTAAACGGCTCCAGCTTGCCGGACGAGCGGCCCGAATAGCCGTCCGCTACGAATAGGGAGTCCAGCAATCCCCGTTCCGCGATTTGGGCGATTTTCTGATAATGGCGAATGTCAAGTCCAAGCTCCGGCGTGCTGGCGGGATAGCGCCAGGCGGCTTCATGATGCCCCGTTCCCGTAATAAAAGCATTAAGATGCAGCTTGCGTTCCTGTGTACTCATGGCATTTCCTCCAGACGTTTTTTTGATAAAAGACAAGTCTGATGACCTGTCTCCGGTTAACCGGTCGATATGACGAAGAAACGTTCTGCCTACGGGCACCCGCCATGGTTATGCTGAAAAACAGGATGAAATGATGTCGCAATGATGGGAGGCGGACAGGTTCCCGGTCAGGTCGGCTGCCTTGACGATCGGCATAACAAAGATCTGCGGAGTAATAACAAAAGCCGGAGACGAGCTTGCTGCTCAAATCTCCGGCTATCCGGTCGAAAGCTTATTATTCCTAGTTAATAAATAAGGATTCTGTTCATCTATCATAACAACCTTGTTCTGAGCTTGTCAAACCCGTTTTTTTTACTAAAAAATGGATTTTCGCATAAATGGAAATTAGTTTGGTAAGTATGTTGACATACAAAATGGAGGATGCTAAGATTGGTATCAACAAAAATCGAACCAAGTCGATTGGAATTGTGTGTGATAATTTGAAACAGTTAAATCACCATTGACCATTCAAATGGAGATGTATATTTCAGTTTCGTTACGGTCACTTGCGACAGTGCGTTTACCGGCGAAATCGAAGGATACATCTTTTTTTACTGGATAACAATAGCGGTTTGCTTTATGCTAACCAGTGAAAAACGTTGTATGATAGGTTCAACATTTTGAAAGGATGGAAGGGAGGTGCAGTCCATTCAGACAGGATACTGCCGGTCGTACAAGTCAAGGGGGAAAGCTTGAAAGGCGTATGGAAGCTCCAATATGTTAGGAATAAGGAAAATACGGCGCTCGCTAGAAAACTGGAGGCGCATGATGTCCGAATCAGGATTCGGTTATCATGCGCCTCTTTGAATGGGGACAAAATTCAAAACTTTTGGAGAGGATGTTGAACTATGCTGCAAGTTGCTAAGGTAACTGATGAATGGTTGGAACGTATTAAAGAACAGGTAACGGGCATCCAATACGGAACCGTTCAGATTACCATACATAACGGTCAGATCGTTCAAATCGATCGCACGGAACGCAGCCGCTACGATGTGGCGAAAGCGCCGGCCGCCGTTAGAAGACAAAGATAGCCGAAAAAGGAGGAGATCGACTGCGCTCAAAAATCGTTATTTTGTCTTCCGCTTGCCGGAGGAGACCGCCGACCGTCCGAACAGCGCATCGTCTCGGTTGGGCGAAGAAGCGGCGTTCATTGTTTTTTGATAGGCGGAGGATGATTCCGGCCTTTCCGGATCGCAGATGCAGTTGTAATCAATTCAATCTAATCAGGAGGAGCAAAGAATGGAATATCGCAAATTGGGAAGAACGGGGTTAAAGATATCGGCAGTGAGTCTGGGGACGATGTCGTTCGGGCGCTGGATCGACGAGCAGGCTTCGGCAACGATACTGAATCTCGCGCTGGATCACGGCATCAATCTGGTGGATACGGCGAATGTGTACGGGGGCGCCGAACGGATTCTGGGCAACTTGCTGAAGGAAAGAAGACATGATATCGTACTGGCCACCAAGGTGCATGGCCGGGTTGGCGAAGGGGTGAATGACGGGGGGCAAAGCCGCTATCATATTTTCAAGGCGGTGGAAGACAGTTTGAGAAGGCTGAAAACGGACTATCTGGATCTGTATCAGGTTCATCGCTTCGATCCGAATACTCCGCTGGAGGAAACGCTGCGCGCGCTGGACGATCTGGTGCGCCAAGGCAAGGTCAGATACATTGGGGCTTCCAATTTTGCGGCATGGCAGCTCGCGAAGGCTCATGGAGTAAGCGCGCTGCACGGCCTGCACCGCTTCGAAAGCCTGCAGCCGGAGTACAGCCTGATCTCGCGGGAAATCGAGAAGGAGATTATCCCGTTCGTGCAATCGGAAAATGTGGGCGTGATTGTTTACAGCCCGCTCGGAAGAGGGATCTTGTCAGGCAAGTACCGCGCCGGAGAAGCGCCTCCGGAGGGGTCGCGTCTGGCGGCCGGCGAACAAAGGCTGGAGCAGCTGCTGCAGAAAAATGCGCTCCAAATTGCGGAGGCGATCAAGCCGCTGGCTGAAGAACGGGGCCTGACCCGCGCGCAATATGCGCTTGTTTGGGTACTGAGCCGTCCCGGCATTACCTCGGCTATTCTGGGAGCTTCGAAGCCGGAGCATATTACAGAAGCCGCGAAAACGTGGAACGAAAGATTAAGCAGTGAGGAGCTTGCCAAGGCGGACGAAGCCACGGCGAATATTCAGGCCAAGGAAGCGGTGCCCGGCTGACCGGATATTTTGCCGCAGCCGAATCAAATAGAGGTTATCAGCGCAAGCCGTGATTTCCTCGTTTTATTATGCAAAGATCTGATGGGAGGGCACCATGGCAAGCGTTCGTATTCATCATTTGTACAAGAGGTATGGCAAAGACAAACATGCAGTTGTAAAAGATTTCCAGTTAGAGATCAAGGACAAGGAATTTATCGTGTTCGTCGGGCCGTCCGGCTGCGGCAAATCGACGACGTTAAGAATGATAGCCGGACTTGAGGATATTTCCGAAGGCGAAATTTATATTGGCGATCAATTGGTCAACAAGCTTCCGCCCAAGGATCGGGATATTTCTATGGTGTTTCAAAACTACGCCCTGTATCCGAACCTTACCGTATACGAGAATATTGCGTTTGGCCTCAGAATGCGCAAGCTGCCCAAGCATGAAATTGATTTGGCGGTAAAAAACGCCAGCCGGGTATTGGAAATCGAGCCTTACCTGTACCGCAAGCCCAAGGAACTGTCGGGAGGACAACGGCAGCGGGTGGCGCTTGGGAGGGCGATTGTCCGCAAACCCAAGCTGTTTCTGATGGATGAGCCGCTGTCCAACCTGGATGCGAAGCTGCGCGCAACGATGAGGATGGAAATCACGAAGCTTCATAAAAAATTGGGAACAACGTTTATATTCGTGACGCACGATCAGGTGGAAGCGATGACGATGGCGGATCGGATCGTTGTCATGAAGGGCGGCGTTATTCAGCAGTGCGATACGCCGGAGCTGATTTATTCCAAACCGGCTAATACGTTTGTGGCGGGCTTTATCGGATCCCCACAGATTAATTTCATCCACGGCAAAATTGTAGAAAATCCGCAAGGGAAGCTGGAGTTTCAGACGAATCGCTTTCAACTGAAGATTCAGGACATGGAAGAGGAAATTTTGCGCAAACATAACCAAGTAAACAAATCAGTTATATTGGGGATCAGACCGGAGCATGTCAGGCTGGAAGGCTTGTACTCGGAGACGGTGATAACCGGAATTTACAAGGAGAACGAATTGATGGGCGCAGACCGGTTTCTGTATCTGGATATCGGGCAGGAAAAACCGCTGATCGCTCGCGTCGATCCGGACATTCAGTTTGCGGAGAATGAGAAAGTGAAGGTTGAACTTCATCTTTCCAAGGCACATTTTTTCCATAATGACACAGGGGAAAGATTTGCGGAATGAGCGGATTTCTGTATAGGGGGCGAGGTGAATTCTTGTTTTGAGAAAGAAACGCAACAGGTTTCTGCTTGGCAGTACGATGATGACCGCAGGATTGCTGCTATTGTTCTTCGGAGCGGTTGAAACCGCATTTCAGACCGGCGACGTGACGGTCCGTTATGATGACTTGGTTTCCACATTCGAATATGAGACCGATCCGTATTTCAGCTCGGCGCTGGCGAAGTGGCGGGAGCAGGGGGTCAGGGACGCGAGAACCAGCGTTTACGCAGAAGGGGCGAAGCCATCCGCCGTTTCGGACGGACAAGCGATCTATGCCGGAGAATATGCCGGCAAACCGAATGTGCTGATATGGAAAACGGAAAATACCGGATGGGTTGAATATCAAGTTGACGTTGCAGAGAGTGCGCTGTATGAAATCCATGTATCGTATTATCCGCTCAAGGAGGGGGGACACAAGGGGCCGGTCCAATGGGATGTGACGATTGACGGCGAAAGAGCTTTTCGCGAAGCGTCCTCAACCGTCCTGTACCGCACTTGGGAGGATGTCCGTCCTATCCTGAAAAACTCGGACGGCGACGAGATTCGCCCCCGGTCGATCGATGTATCGGACTGGAGCATAAGGCCGCTGATCGATTCGGGAGGAGCATACACGCAGCCTTTACAATGGCACTTTACGGCGGGAACGCACACGATTCGCCTTACGGGTTATACTCCTGTCGCGATTGAACGCATCGAGCTTGCGCCGAGCCAACCGGTACCTGCTTACGGGGAGGTTGCGGCCAAACATGCGGATGTGCCCTCCATAGATGGAGAGGCGTTGACGCTGCAAGCGGAGGATTTCACTTACAAGAATGATACGGCCATTAAGCTTTTTTCGGATAAAAATGCCAGAACCGTACCGCGATATACCGGTCGGATCATCTACAATACCGTTGGCGGTCTAAGGTGGCTGGAGCAAAATCAGGAAATTACCTGGTCGTTCGAGGTTCCGGAGACCGGCCTGTACAAAATCGGCTTCCGCGCACTGCAAAACACGATCGCGCAGAAAACGTCCTTCCGGACGATCCGGATTGACGGGCAGGTGCCGTTCCGGGAGTTTTTGGCTTACGGATTTCCGTATTCCGCGTCTTGGAGAGGCGTCATCTTGCAGGATGACGACCGGAATCCATATTTGGTGAAGCTTGAAAAAGGGGCGCATACGCTGTCGATGGCCGTGACGCAGGCTCCGGTCAAATCCATCATTGTGGACATCGAAAAGACGATCGCCCATCTCGATTCCATCGATTGGGATTTGCGTACGATAACGGGCACGAAAAACACAGGATCACTGGACCGCAAAGGGACGCTGGACCGCAACCGGACCTGGTCAATGGACCAGGACTTTCCCGGTCTGACGGACCGGATCGAGCTTGCGGCAGCGGTCATGGAGTCGCTGTCCAGGCGGGTGGTCGAGGCCAACGGAAACAAAGACTCCATCAGCCAGGGGCTGGAAACGTCGGCGAAGGATTTACGGTCACTGCTGGAGAAGCCGGAAGAAATTCCTTATAACATCGATGAAATATCATCGATGCGGGAGAAATTCGCCACGTTCATTGATACCTTGTCCAAGCAATCGCTGCAGCTTGACGAAGTGTATATCATTCCGGAAAAAGCCGATGCTCCCTCCATGGAAGCGGGCTTCTTCGAACGCATATGGGGCAGTGCGGCCAACTTCGTTTACTCGTTCGATCCGAGAGACAGTCTGAGAAATCTGGATGATACCAAGCTGAACATATGGGTTCAGAGGGGACGGGACTACGTCGATCAATTGCAGCAATTGGCCGACGAGTCGTTTACGCCGGATACGGGCATCGAGGTAAAGGTGAATTTGCTGCCGAATCCCGAGCTTTTGCTCATGTCGAACGCCGCAGGTGTCCAGCCGGATATCGCGCTTGGCCTGACGCAGGATTTGCCGGTCAATTATGCGATCAGAGGCACGCTGCAGGATCTGTCGAAGCTTGAAGGCTTTGAGGAACTGCATGCGAAATTCAGTCCCGGCTCCTGGCTTCCGCTTTATTATGACGGCGGCTATTACGGCGTGCCGGAAACCCAATCGTTCCAGGTGCTTTTTTACCGGAAGGATATATTGGAGCGGTTGAAGGTCGGCATACCGGACACCTGGGAGGACGTCTACGAATTGCTGCCGACTTTGCAGCAAAATTTCATGAATTTTTATGTCAATCCCAATGAATTCACTTACTATTTCTATCAGAACGGCGTGGAATTTTATGAACCAGGCGGTGTAAAGCTGGGACTGGATCGGCCGGAAGCGTACAAGGCCTACAAACAGTGGACCGACTTGTTCAATACGTATGCGGTGGAGCGCGAGGTGCCCAGCTTCTATCAGCATTTCCGCAGCGGAACGATGCCGATCGGCATATCGGATTACAATATGTACGTTCAGTTGTTGGCGGCAGCTCCGGAGCTGAACGGCCGGTGGGGGATTGCATTGATACCCGGCACAAGGCAGTCCGACGGTACGATCAGCCGGTGGGCGGGCGGCGGACAAAGAACGGGCGTTATATTTGACCAATCCAACAAAAAGGAAGAGGCCTGGGCCTTTCTGAAGTGGTGGCTTTCCGCCGAGGTGCAGGAGCAATACGGCTCCGATCTGGAGGCGGTTAACGGCGTAGCCTTCCGCTGGAATACGTCCAATGTGGAAGCACTCCGCAACTTGCCGTGGAAAAAGGAGGATGCCGAGGTCATTCTCAAGCAGTGGATGTGGTATAAGGACATCCCTAACGTGCCGGGCGGTTATTTCCTCGAACGCGAAATCCATAACGCCTGGGTTCGAACTGTGGTTAGGAAAGCCAACTACATGTCGTCCCTGGAGCAGACCGTTAGAGATGTTAACCGGGAGCTTCTAAGAAAACAGCAGGAATTCGGCTTTATAGACGAGCAGGGCAACCGGGTAAAGGAATTGGACATTCCAATCGTCGATCGGCCTTGGGAAGGGATTGACCGTTATGTGGAGTAGAGTGTGGGCATATCGGACGTCGTATCTTTTTATTGCACCTTTCTTGATTTGCTTTGCTCTTTTTATTGTCATTCCGATCGTTGCGGCGATTGGCCTGAGCTTCACCTATTATAACGGGATCGAGCCACCGCGATTTATTGGATGGAGCAACTATCAATATCTGATTGCACAGGACCTGCTGTTTCTGAAATATGCGCTGCCGAATACGTTTAAGTTCGCGGTCATTGTCGGACCGGGCGGCTATGCGGCGGCGTTCCTCCTTGCCTGGCTTATTTCGCGTCTACGCGGAAGGTACCAAAAGTGGGTTGCGCTTGCTATGTATACGCCGTCGCTGACGATCGGGATTGCAATGACCATCATATGGCTGCCATTGCTGTCCGGAGACCGCATTGGATATTTGAACAGCTTCCTGCTAAGGCTGGGCCTGATCGACGTGCCTAAGCTTTGGGTGACCCATCCGGAACTGCTGATGAATTCGATGATCGTGGTGACGTTATGGTCCAGTATGGGCGTAGGATTCCTGGCGATGCTCGCAGGCATTCTCAATGTGGATACCACGCTGTATGAGGCGGGAAGAATCGACGGCATCAAAAATAATTTGCAGGAGCTGTGGTATATTACCATTCCTTCTATGAAGCCGCAAATGCTGTTCGGCGCCGTCATGGCGATTGTGACGACCTTTAAGACGGGCGCCATCGGCGTCGAACTGTCCGGGCAAAATCCGACGCCGGAATATGCCGGACATTTGATCGTCAACCATATTAACGATTACGGCTTTATCCGGTTTGAAATGGGGTATGCAGCGACGGTTTCCGTATTTCTGCTTATATTAATGTACTTTGCGAACAAGCTTAGCTGGGGATTGTTCGGCACCAAGGAGGAATGACATTTGAAAAAGTCGAACCTCGCTGCAAGAATCAGCTTTAACGTTTTTATGCTGGCGTTATCTGTCATCATGATCCTGCCTATTGTTTATGTATTCAATCATGCCTTCAAGCCATATCATGAATTGTTCGTGTACCCGCCCAACTTTTTGGTTAAGGAGCCGAATTTTCAGAACTTCGTGGAGCTGTTCTGGGTAACGTCGAATTCCATTGTTCCGGTATCGCGGTATCTGTTCAACAGTCTGTTTATATCGTTTCTGAGCGTCATCGGCATAACGGTGGTAAGCGCGCTATGCGCTTATCCGCTGTCGAAGCATCCTTTTCCGGGGAAAAATATGATATTCTCGACCATTATCCTGATGCTGATGTTTACGCCGGAAGTGATTCAAATTCCCCGCTATCTGGTCGTCAGCTATCTGGGGATTATGAATACGTATCTCGGCCATCTATTACCGGTGCTTGCCTTGCCGGTGGGCGTGTTTCTGCTTAAACAATTCATGGACCAAATTCCGGATACGCTGCTGGAGGCTTCCAGAATCGATGGGGCAAACGAGCTGATCGTATTTGTGCGCATCGTCATTCCGATGTGTATGCCGGCTGTCGCTACCGTAGCGATTCTGTCGTTTCAGAATTCTTGGGGAAATGTGGAGACGTCGATGCTGTTCATGCAGGATGACGAGATGAAGAACTTCCCGTTCTTCCTGTCCACGCTGACCAATAATCTGGCCAACAACGTGGCGAGACAGGGCGCTGCAGCGGTTGCTGCGCTGATTATGCTCGTGCCGAACTTAATCTTTTTTGTCATTCTTCAAAGCAAGGTCATTTCAACGATGGCCCATTCGGGTATTAAATAAATGGGGGGAACCGTTTGAAGAACAGGACGCTGCGGATTCTTCCGTTCATGCTTGTCATCTCGTTCGCGATAGGCTTCACGCTGCCGGGCTTGCAGGCATCAGCCTCGCAGCTGCCTTATGAAACCTTCTATAAGGACGGCTTCGGCCAACTAGTGAAGACGCAAGCGGCGTATATTCCCGGAAGAATTATCGGTTACAACGAAGACATTCCCGTACAGGACGAAAATGCCGATTCCGGAAGGCCCGCCAAGCTGCAGCTGAATCAGCCCAAGGATATATTTGTGGATAAGCAGGATCACATTTATATCGCCGACACAGGCAATAACCGAATCGTGCATCTCGATGATGAAGGAGCCTATATTCGCGAGATTACGGTAAGCGAAAGTCCGCTTAAAAGACCGAGCGGGGTTTTTGTCGATAAGAACGGCGTTATTTATGTCGCGGATACGGGCAATAACCGGATCGTCCGTCTCGATGCAGACGGCAAGCTGCTGAAGTCGTTCGGCCGGCCGGAATCGGCTTATATTCCGGAGTCCTTCAAGTACGATCCGATTAATCTGGTCGTCGACAAGCGAGGCTTTCTTTATGTTACGACGCTCGGAGCGTATCAGGGACTGGTGCAGCTTGATCCGGAAGGCAATTTTGTAAGCTTTTTTGGTCCCAATCAAGTGGCGTTTTCATTGTTTGACGCGTTTAAGCGGTTCGTATATACGAGGGAAATGTACCAGCGGGAGCTGAAGAAGCTTCCGGGGGCCATTGCGAACGCTACGATTGACGACAACGGCTTTATTTATACCGTAACGAAGGAAATCCAGACCGGCCAGATCAAGAAGCTGAATATCGTAGGTCTCGACCAGTTGGAAGGGAAAAGCGATTTTGCGGAGCTGCAGACGGACCGCTCCTATGGAGAATATATTCATTACTGGCAGAGAGACGTAAGTCCGCAATTAAGCGATATCACGGTCGATGCGGCCGGCAATATAACCGTTGTCGATACGGTATGGAACATCATTAGCCAATACGATACGAATGGCAATTTATTGTTTTTCTGGGGGGGCGACGTCATTACGGCCACCTCCAAGACAGGGGTCGTCAAGACGCCGGCGGCCATTGCGGGCAATTCGAAGGGCGAGCTGCTGGTGCTGGACAGCACAAACAATCTGATTCAGGCGCTAAGGCCGTCCGAGTTCGGCGAGCTGGTGCATAAGGCGAATGCATTGACCCAGGAAGGGCGATACGAGGAGAGCGAACCGCTATGGAACGAGGTGCGCCGTTTGAATGCGCAGTACTCGCCGGCCCTGATCGGTCTGGCCAAGGCGGCTTACAAGAAAGAAGACTACAAACGTGCGGAGGAACTGTTCTACCAGGCGGGCGTAGTCGGAGGCTATTCTGAATCATTCTGGCAAAACCGATTGATATGGTTTCAAAAACGGTTCGGGCTGCTGATGAACATAGCGATCGGGTTCGGCATCCTTTATCTTATTTGGGCCAGAGTGTCCCGCAGGCTGCGTCCCAAGAAGGGCTGGGGCTTCCGCTTTCGTCTGAAGAGCTCCCTGGTTGAACGCCTCAAGCATGTTTTTTATTTGATGAAGCATCCGATTGACGGATTTTATGCCATCCGATACGAGGGGAAGGCCGGTTTCGCCAGCAGTCTGATCCTTCTTGCCCTGGCCGTTGCAGCCTTTGGGTATATGCAGTCCGGCACCAGCTTCATGTTTAATCCCGCCATCCATGTCGGTGTCGATTTGCTGCCTTTAACGGTGCAATTTGTAGGCATATGGCTGGGCTGGGTCATATCCAATTATTTGATCAGCTCGCTGCTCAGAGGCGAAGGGCGGTTCCGGGACGTATTTTTCAGCAGTTCTTACGCTCTATTTCCAATTATTCTCATCGGAATACCAGTGACGCTGCTGTCAAACACATTAACTTTAAACGAGCTAGCGATTTTCAATTTCCTGAAGCTGACGATCTTCGTTTGGATTGCGCTGCTGACGATTTGGATGGTTCAGGGCATACACAATTACACCTTTATCGAAGCGCTGTTCATCATTTTACTATCGCTCCTGACTCTTGTGATCATCATTATTCTGATCTTTATTTTTATCAGCCTCAGCATCGAGCTGGTTAACTTCATCTATTCGTTATATCAGGAGGTGTTCATCCGTTGACAGGCCGCAGAATCGCTTATGTTCCTATAATTAAAATCACATTTGCTGCAGCGTTGCTGGCATTCATAGGATGGCTCGCCTTACAGCTTTGGAATCCATGGAGCAAGGAGGAAACGGCATTCGTTGATATCTCGGCTTTATTCGAGAAGCAAAGGGCAAGTCCTTATCGGGCGGGCTTGCCCGACGAGCGGAACTTTAAGGTGATCGCGGAGAACGACGCCTTCAGGCTGCTTGCGGATGCAACGACGGCTCACTTCCAGATCGTCGATAAGTCGACCGGCAAGCTGTGGCGCTCTTATCCGGATCCCGAGCATTGGCAAAATGAAACCATTCCGGGAACCTGGAAAAATCATTTGTCTTCCCCGATTATGATCGAATATGTAAACGCCAAAAATTACAAATCGTCGTCGGTTACAGCGGGATTAATCGAAAACCAGGGTTACCTGGAGCAGTTTCAAACGACCGGAAACGGGTTTACCGTGACGTTTGCCTTTCCCAAGGTGCAGTTTAAAATTCCGGTCGAAGTGACGCTCCATCAGAACTATGTCGAGACGAAGCTGATAGATTCCGGCCTCGTAGAAGGTGAACTGAGCTTGTTGAATGTGAAGTTGTACCCGCTGTTCGGAGCGCAGCCGTCGAACGGCCAGGAGGGGTATATTCTGCTGCCGGACGGCTCCGGTTCGCTCATTCATTTCCAACAGGATCGCATTATGCCGCAGCTCACCTATAACGAAAGCGTATATGGTCACGATTTGTCGTATTACAACGAGAATACGGGCAGGCAGCGCATCGCGATGCCGGTATACGGGTTGAAATCGGGTGATCAGGCCTTCGTCGCCATTATTGCGCAAGGAGAGGAATTTGCCAATATTTATGCGGCGCCTTCGGGCGCAGTCGGCCTTTCCAACTGGGTAACGACCGAATGGAAGTATCGAAAGCGATTCTTCCAGAGCGTCAGCAGAAGTACGGGTGAAGGCTTCTATACTTACAGCGGTGACAAATTTCTGACGGACAGCCGGGCTACGAGATATTACCCGCTTGCTCCCGACAAAAGCGATTATGTCGGCATGGCGGAGGTGTATCGGCAGTATTTGATTGAGGAGCAGGGCGTGAACCCTGTGACGCCGGCCAGGCAGGACATTCCGTTGTATCTGGATATCGTAGGTGCGGATATTGAGCAAGGCTTATTTTTCGACTCCTATTTGAAGGCGACCACGACGGAGGGAGCGGCTGAACTCGTCCGGCACATTTACGATCTTGGCATCCGGCATCTGAACATTAACTATGCGGGCTGGCAGCAGGACGGTTACAGCACGCATGGAGGGTATTTCCCGGTTGACAAGCGGATTGGTGGCAACAACGGCATGAAGCAGTTTATCTCTTTCGCGCATTCGCTGGATATTCCCGTCTACTTAACGGCGAACTATACGATCAATACGAACGGGGATGACGGTTTCTGGTGGAGAAGGGACGGGCTGCGCAATTTGGCGGGTACGGTGCTGGAAAATCAGAAACATCCGGATCAGGATGAAAGTATTTTTGTAAGCCCCGGATTTTACGAGAAGGTCGTTTATTCGGATTTGGACGAATTCAAGAAGCTGGGTGCGGACGGCATTTATTTCGAGGATGGCATCGGCCAGCAGGTGAATACCGATTTCAACACCCGCTACCTGTCCAGCCGTGCCGATGTCGTGGATATCCAGCGCCGAATCTTAACGCGATCGAAGGAGGAGCTTGGCTCCGTCATTGCCAACAACGTGAATTTTTATGCGCTGGACCAGATCCGTCATGTGCATCGCCTGACCAGCGACTATTCGTATGACGTGTTCATAAGCGAGGCCATTCCGTTCGCCCAGATCGTTCTGCATGGACTTCGCACGTATTCGCTGGAATGGTCGAATGTGCGGGACGAGTGGGAAAACGAATTTCTGCGCAGCGTCGAATACGGCGCTTATCCGGCGTATGTCTTGAGCGGAGACCGCGCCGATAATTTGAAGAGATCGTATTCGTTATGGCACTACAGTCTGAATTACAAGGACTGGATCCAACAGATCGCCCAGGAATACCAAAGAAGCAACGAAGCGTTGGCGGAGGTCCAGGATAAGTTTATTACGGGACACCGCACGCTTGCGCCGGGTGTTAAGGAAACGGAATACGGCGGAAATTACCGGATTATCGTCAATTACAACCATACGGAATTCCGCAAGGACAGCGTCACCGTTCCGGCAAGAGACTTCGTAGTCATGAAAGGAGAAAATACGCCATGAAATGGAATCGCGGATTGGAGACGAATACGCTTCGCAAGATCGAAGGTTCCCTGTTTATCGCGCCTTGGGTGTTCGGATTCTTAACCTTTGTCGCCTTTCCGCTCGGCTATTCGCTCTATATGAGCTTTCATCAGGTCAAAATTACAGTCAACAGCGTCAATTATACCTTTATCGGCTTTCAGCATTACAGGGAGATTCTTATCGCCAACGGAAGCCTACTGTATGAAGAGCTGCTGCCTTTCCTGAGGGAATCGGCGATGATGATCCCGATTATTCTGGTATTTTCCTTGCTTGTCGCGATTTTGCTGAATATGCGGTTTCCGGGGCGAACGCTGTTCCGGGTGATATTTTTTCTGCCCGTTATTTTCTCCTCGGGGCAGATTGTTCAGGAGTTTATCGCCCAAGGCGAAGGTTCGCTCAGCATCATGGAAACGCTGCGCATCGATTATTATTTGCAGCAATATATGCCGTCCGCATGGGTGGGGCCGATTCAGAAGGTAATGAACTCCTTCGTGCTGGTGCTCTGGTATTCCGGCGTCCAGATTCTGATTTTTCTGGCAGGAAGACAGACCTTGCCGCCCGCCGTCTACGAAGCTTCCCGGATCGACGGCTCGAGTCCGTGGAATACCTTCTGGAAAATCACGCTGCCGGGACTCGTGCCGTATATTTTCCTGAATCTGATGTATACGGTCGTCGACTTGTTCACCTTCCCGTCCAATCCAATCGTCAGCCGGGTAAACACAAGCAACTACGGCAGCTCAAGCGCGTTGGCATGGATTTATTTTTCCATTATTTTGACGTTTGTTCTGCTTACTTTATGGCTTTA
This sequence comes from Paenibacillus sp. Pae15, assembly GCF_024519685.1. Taxonomy (NCBI): domain Bacteria; kingdom Bacillati; phylum Bacillota; class Bacilli; order Caryophanales; family Paenibacillaceae; genus Paenibacillus; species Paenibacillus sp. Pae15. The sequence continues at coordinate 106,663 of NZ_JALJRM010000002.1, forward strand.
CAGCCGAGTGGACAAATCGATTTCGGGCAAACGATAAACGCGAGGAGGTGAAGGTTACGTGAAAATAGTCAGAAGAGAGAGCGGAACGGCGGCAAAATGGTTGTCGGAGGATAAGCTGCGCACCGGGCTTCAGGCGCTTCGCTATCGGACTTTAGGCACGGAGATCGACAAGGGGCTGCTCTTCAAAGCGACGGTATACATTATTCTGATCAATGTCGCTTTTATTTACATCAAGCCGATTCTGTATATGATGACGACGATGGTCAAGGATGCGAAAAACATTCTCGACCCTTCGGTTATCTGGGTTCCACGATCGATATTTTTGGGCCATCTGAAGGAAGCGAGCGAAATGCTCAGTTACGGTAGCAGCTTCCTTATCAGCCTGTCGCTTGCGTCTTCGGTGGCCGTACTGCAGGTATTTTCCTGCGCCGTAGCGGGTTATGCCTTCGCAAGACTCGATTTTCCGTTGAAAAAGCTGTGGGAAGCGCTGCTGCTGTTTACCTTTATCATGCCGCCGCAAGTTACGATTTTGCCGTCGATCATGCTCTTCAAGGAGTTTGGCTGGCTCAACACCTTTTTGCCTATGGTCGTTCCGGCTTTATTCGGGCACGGACTGAAGGGGGCGATGTTCGTCATTATTTATCGAGCCTTTTATTCCACGCTGCCCAAGGAGCTTGACGAGGCTGCGCGAATCGACGGGGCAGGACCCTTCCGCATGTTTTTCCGCGTGATGTTTCCAATTTCCAGGTCGGCGACGGTCGTCGTCATGTTGTTCTCGTTTGTATGGAACTGGAACGATTTTTATTTCCCGTCGCTCTTTATGTTCACCGCCGAGAATGTGCCTCTGTCGATTACGTTGGCGCGTATGGCCGGGGAAATGGCCGTCGCGGAGGGAGCGGGAGAAATTACCGTTTATGCCGAGGCGATCAAGATGGCCGCTTCTTTCCTGATTATTATGCCGCTGCTGGTCGTCTATCTGTTTGCACAGCGCTGGTTCATCGAAGGCGTGGAACGTACGGGGTTGGTGGAGTGAGAATGGAAACGGGAGGAAAAGGATGAAGAGTCAATCGGAACGAAAGCTCAACCTCAATGCTTTTCTTGCGGCTTCGGGACATCATCAGGCGTCCTGGCGGCATCCAGATGCACATCCGGAGAAGGGCCTGGACATTAAGCATTATTTGAAGCTAGCCCGAATTGCCGAACGCGGCTTGCTGGATTCCGTCTTCCTGGCTGACGGGTATTGGGCTAACGCCGGAACGCTGGAGCCATTCACAATGCTGTCGGCGCTGGCGGCGGGGACGAAGCATATCGGCCTGATCGCAACAGTGGAAACAACCTATAACGAGCCGTTCCACGTTGCCAGAAAGTTTGCTTCCCTCGATCACATCAGCAAGGGCAGAGCGGGCTGGAACATCGTAACCGGCGCCGGTCCGGCGTCGGAGCAGTTCAGCAGGGAGCGCCATCCCGAGCACCATGAACGCTATGCATCGGCTGAGGAATTCGTCGAGATCGTCAAGCGTCTGTGGGACAGTTGGGAGGACGATGCAGTCCGCAACGATAAGCACGGCGGCGTACGGATCGACGAGAGCAAGGTCCATACGATCGATTATGTCGGCCAAAGGTATACCGTGAAGGGGCCGTTAAACATTGCGCGCCCGCCGCAAGGCTATCCGGTGCTTGTGCAGGCCGGCTCCTCCGAGACGGGCAAGGAATTCGCCGCCAAGGTGGCGGAGGCGATCTTCACCGCGCAGCAGACTTATGAGGAGGCGCAAGCCTTTTACCAGGATGTCAAAGGAAGGCTTGCGAAATATGGCCGTGTGCCCGGGCAGTTGAAAATTTTGCCGGGGTTGAGTCCGATTCTGGCCGATACGGAAGCAGAAGCCCGGGATATTGAGCAGGAGCTGTTCGATCTGATTGACTTGGATCGGACCATCGATCAATTATCGTCCCGACTGGGTATCGACCTGACCGGTCACCCGCTTGATCAGCCGGTTTCGCTTGAAGGCGCCCTAACAACCGGGCAGGTCAACGGAATGAAAAGCCGTCACCAGTTGATTCTGGATTTGGTTGAGCGGGAGAGACCGACGCTCAGGCAGTTGATTCATCGACTGGCAGGGGCAAGAGGACATTTCACCTTCACGGGAACGCCGCTCCAGTTGGCGGATTTGATAGAGCGCTGGTTCCGGAACGGGGCGGCGGACGGCTTCAATGTGATGCCGCAGCTTTATCCCGGCGGACTGGAGCGGTTCGTCGATAAGGTCATTCCCGAATTGCAAAATCGTGGATTGTTTCGTACAGCTTATGAAGGAACGACGCTAAGAGACCATTTGGGACTGGCGCGTCCCGAAAATACAAGGCATGTCCATAAATAAAACGGAAAACGAGGTGTTTTTACAATGAGCGAAACGAATCGTAAAGTTCATTTGAACGTCTTTTTACGGGCAACGGGTCATCATGCGGGGGCCTGGCGGCATCGCGATTCCCGCCCGGATCTCGAGCTGGACATCGATTACTTGGCGAAGCTGGCGAGAATCGCCGAGAGGGGCCTGCTGGATTCCGTCTTTCTCGCTGACGGCTATGCGGGCGGAGGAAGCAAGCTGGAGCCGTTCACGCAGCTGTCCGCGCTCGCTGCCGTTACAGAACATATCGGTTTAATCGCAACGGTGGGAACGGTCTATAATGATCCGTTTCATGTTGCGAGACAATTTGCCTCTTTGGACTATATAAGCGGAGGCAGAGCCGGATGGAATATTGTCACGGGCGCCGGATCGGCGGCTCATAACTTCAGCAGGGAGAAGCATCCCGAGCATGCGGAGCGGTATGAAACCGGCGAGGAGTTTGTGGAGGTGGTGAAGCAGCTGTGGGATAGCTGGGAGGACGACGCCCTTCTGTTCGATAAAGAAGGAGGCAGGCTGGTCGATCCGAATAAAGTGCACGAGATTCATTTCAAGGGGCATACCTATTCCGTGAAGGGGCCGCTTAACATTCCTCGTCCGCCGCAGGGCTATCCGGTGCTTGTGCAGGCTGGCTCCTCGGAGCAGGGCAAGGAGCTGGCGGCCAAGACGGCGGAGGTCATCTTCACGGCCCAGCAGACGTTTGATGCGGGGCGGGAGTTTTACAGCGATGTGAAATCCCGGCTGGCCAAGTACGGCAGAACGGCCGATGAGCTCGTTATATTGCCGGGGCTTGCGCCGATCGTGGCGGATACGGAAGCGGAGGCGCGCGATATCGAAGAGGAGCTGCATGCCCTGGTCGATACGAAGGAAGCGCTCAGGAGCTTGTCGGAGCGTTTTACGGTAGACCTGAACGATTACGATCTGGATGCGCCGGTGCCGCTCGATAAAGCAAAGCCGGCAGAAGAGTTCAACGGCATCCGAAGCCGCCAGGAGGTCATCATCGACGCAGCCCGGCGCGAAAACTTCACGATACGCCAGCTGCTGTATCGCAGCAACGGCGGGCACGGTCATATTACCTTTACGGGCTCGGTGCTCCAAACGGCGGACCTGATTGAAAAGTGGTTCAGAAATCATGCTGCGGATGGCTTTAACGTCCTGCCGCAATTGTTTCCTACGGGACTGGAAACGTTCGTCGACAAAGTGATTCCCGAGCTGCAGAACCGCGGTCTGTTCCGCACCGAGTACGAGGGCACGACGCTGCGTGAAAGCCTCGGGCTGAAACGCCGGGCGAATACGCGCCATCTTCAAAATATTTAACGGCGGAACAAAGGGCTGCAGGATGAAAAAGCAGGCAGCCGCCACTACGCCTACGCCTGAAGAGGTACAGGATTCCAAATTGACAGGAATGAGAGGAAGAGAATGAAGAGAATGAAGAGAATGAAGAGAACAGGAACCATTTTTATCGTATTATTGATCTTAGCCATCGTTGCCGCATGCAATGGCGGAAACAAGGCCCCCGCAGATTCAGGCAGCGGAGGAGACGGCTCTGCCCAGGCAGACGGCGCTTCCTCGGGGGATTTTAAGAAGCTTGGGGAGAAACCCCTAACATTGAAATTCTATAGTACGGGAGCCACCTTCACGGACGTGGAATTTGAAGTCATGATTGCAGGGCCGATTCGGGCCAAATATCCGAATGTCACGATCGAGCGCATTACGCCGGCGGCAACGACTACGCCGGAGGAGGTACTGTCCACCCATGTGCCGGATATCATATTCGGCAGCGTACAGCAGCGGGTTATCCGTACGGGGGCTTATCAGGATCTGCGCGAGCTGATCAAGAAGCATAACTTCGATGAGAGCCGGCTAAAGCCGATCGGCTACAACTATATCAAAGAAATAACGAAAGGGAAGGGAGATGCGGTTCTGGCGCTTCCTTTCAATATCAATCAGCACGTGATGTACTATAACAAGGACATCTTCGACAAGTTTGGAGTGCCTTATCCGACGGAGAAGCAGCTGACATGGGATGAAGCCGTCGAGCTGGGGACGAAGCTGACGCGAACGGAAAACGGCGTGCATTACATCGGTCTTGTCGTCGATAACCTGACCGGCTTGGCCAAATCGTTAAGGCTGCCGTATCTCGATCGCCAGACGGGTCAAGCTGCGCTCGATACGCCGGATTGGCTGCGCGTATTCGAACTGCAGAAGAGAATATTTGAAATTCCGGGGTATATCACGCCGGAAGGCACGTGGAACTGGACGCGCGACCATTTTATGAAGGATCAGAATATCGCGATACGCGTATCCTGGCTTGCCAATATGGTCGGACCGCTGGAAGAGCTGCGCCAGCAGGGCGTTGAATTTAACTGGGACATTGCGCCGGCTCCCAATTTCAGCGATCAGTTGGGCAAGACAAGAGAAGCGCAAATTCACGCCATAGCGATTAACAGCCAAAGTCAGCACAAGGATGAAGCCTTCCAGGTCATCGCCGAAATCTTGTCGGATGAAGGGCAGCGCATCATTGCGAAGAACGGGCGCGTGCCTGCCATTATCAATCCTGAGCTAGAAAAAGATTACGGAGCGGATATTCCTGTGCTGCAAGGAAAAACGGTGCAAAACGTCTTTGTCGGCGAGCCGCTTCAGGAGCATTATATTCACCCTTACGAATCGGAAATCAGCAAAAGGCTCCTCGAGGCGGCGGAAGATCTGGCCGTCAAGGGCCTCGATGTGAACTCGGCGATTCGCAAAGCGACGGAAGCGATCAACAAGGATGTCGAAACGTTAAAAACAACAATTGGACAATATTAATGATTCAAGGGAGTGAAACCGTATGAGCCAAAAGCACCGTCAACTGCATTTGAACGCCTTCTTGTACGGGACCGGCCACCATGAGGCTTCATGGCGGCTTCCCGAAGCCCGACCGGAGCTGAATCTGGACTTTAACCATGTGCTGCAAATTGTGCATACGGCCGAGCGGGGCTTAATGGATTCCGTCTTTCTTGCGGACGGGTACACAGGCCGCTCCAACAAGCTGGAACCGTTCACGGAACTGGCTGCGCTGGCCAGCCGGACGAAGCATATCGGCTTGATCGCCACTGTGGGAACGACCTATAACGAGCCGTTCCATGTTGCCCGCAAATTCGCTTCGCTGGATCATATCAGCAAAGGACGGGCGGGCTGGAACATTGTGACGGGATCCGCATCGGCCGCACACAACTTCGGCAGAGAGGAGCATCCCGAGCATTCACTCCGCTACGAGGAGGCCGATGAGTTCGTGGAGGTCGTGAAGAAGCTGTGGGACAGTTGGGAGGACGATGCGGTTATCAACGACAAAGCCTCCGGTGTACGCATCGTGCAGGACAAAGCGATCACAGCGGGAAATATTATCGGGTCAAAGGTCCGCTTAACATCGCTCGCCCGCCGCAGGGCTACCCTGTGCTGGTGCAGGCGGGCTCGTCTGAGAGCGGCAAGGAATTCGCAGCCAAGGTTGCGGAGGTTATATTTACCGCCCACCAAAGCATTGAGAGCGCGCAGGAGTTCTACAAGGACGTGAAATCGAGGCTGCCGAAATACGGCAGAACCCCCGAGCAGCTTAAAATATTGCCGGGCATCAGCCCGATTCTGGCGGAAACGGCGGAAGAGGCGAAAGAAATTGAAAATCGGCTGTTCGATTACGTCAACAAGGATGAAGCTGTAAGACGGCTATCGGAGCGGCTTGGTTTCGACCTGTCCAATCAACCGTTGGACGAGCCGCTTTCGCTTGAAGGCGTGCGCGAAACCGGGGAGGTTAACGGCAACAAGAGCCGCCATCAGCTCATTCTCGACCTGATCCGCAACGAGAATCTGACGTTGAAGCAGCTTATTAACCGATTGGCCGGCGCGAGAGGACATTTTACCTTTACCGGGACTCCGCTTCAACTGGCCGATGTCATCGAGACTTGGTTTTTAAACGGCGCAGCGGACGGCTTCAATGTGATGCCGCAAATCTATCCGGCCGGGTTGGACATTTTCGTGGACAAGGTTATCCCCGAATTGCAAAATCGCGGATTGTTCCGAACGTCATACGAAGGCAGGACGCTCAGAGAAAACCTTGGGCTCTCCAGACCGGCCAATACACGTTTTTCGTTTAAGGCGGCACGGTAAGCTCCCAACCAAGCATTTTGATTTAAGGAGAGAATGTAATCATGAAGAAGCTCACACTGGGCATGACGGTGCTATTGCTGCTGGCTATATTGACGGCATGCACAAGCAGCGGAAAAAACGAAGGCCAATCGTCAAATTCGGCCGGGACGGATTCTCCTGCCAAAGCGGAGGCGGAGTTCAAAAAGCTGGGAGACGAGCCGGTTACGTTAACGTTTTTTAGTACAAGCGGAACGTTTCCGGATGTCGAATTTCAGACGCTGATCGCCGATCCCATCAAGAAGAAATACACGAATGTAACGATTGAGCGCATTAAACCGGCCGCCTCCACCACGAACGAGGAAGTGTTATCCACGCATGTGCCGGACATTATCTATTCTTCTTCATCGTCGCATCAGAGAATTATCCGCACGGGCGCCTATGAGGACTTGCGGGAACTGATCAAACGCCATAACTTTGACGTGAGCCGCATCAAGCCGATTCTATGGGATTATATCAAGGATATCACAAAGGATACGGGCGGCGAGATTTATGCGATTCCGTTCAATGCCAATCAGCACGTATTGTATTACAACAAAGACATATTTGATAAATTCGGCATCGAGTATCCGACCGACAAACAGTTGACATGGGATCAAGTGCTGGACATTGCGGCGAAGCTGACCCGAACCGAAAACGGAATTCATTATATCGGATTGTCGGTAGACAATTTGACAGGGTTGGCGAAGGGGCTCGGCCTTCCTTATGTGGACCGCAAGACGGGCAAGGCTGCGCTGGATACGCCGGAATGGCGGCGTATATTCGAGCTTAACAAGCGTATTTTTGAAATTCCGGGTTATGTGACGCCGGACGGTACGTGGAACTGGGGGCGCGACCAGTTCATGAAGGACCAGGTGATTGCCATGCGGGTTACCTGGCTTGCCAATATGGTCGGTCCATTGGAGGAGCTGCGCCAGCAGGGCGTTGAATTCAATTGGGACATCGCTCCTGCCCCGAACTTTGAGGACCAACTGGGCAAGACGAGAGAAGCGCAAATCCATTCGCTGTCGGTTAACAGCCAAAGCAAGCATAAGGACGAGGCGTTCCGGGTTATCGCCGAAATCCTGTCCGACGAGGGACAGCGTATATTGTCCAGAAACGGCCGTGTGCCGGCAATCATTAATCCAGAGCTGGAAAAGGAGTATGGACTGGACATTCCGGTTCTGCAGGGCAAATCGGTGCAGAACGTATTTATCGGCGAACCGTTGCAGGAGCATTATATCCATCCGTATGAGCTGGAAATCACGCCAAGGCTTACGGAGGCCGCCGAGGATCTGGCCGTTAACGGGCTGGACGTAAACTCCGCGATCCGCAAGGCGACCGATGCGATCAACAAGGACGTGGAGACGCTGAAAACGACCCTTGGCACGCCGTAAGCACGGTAAGTAAAGGAAAGACTTTAGAACCCTTTCCTTGCGCTTTGCTCTCTTGTATTCGCCAAATAAGGAATGATGGTGCGGCACGCTTGGCGAAGACCGGCTATGAAGCCGAATGCGGGTCCATGGGTATGGCTCGCCAGAGATCCGACAAAGAACAGTCCGGGTACGCTGCTTTCGAAATGCTGGCTAAGAAGCGGGAACCGTCGGAACGGGCCGTCTTCTCTCCGAATCGCTGCAAGCAAACCGGATGGCAGGAAAGGGAGCAGGTCGAGGTCGATGCGATAGCCGGTTGCGCATATGACATGATCGACAATACGCGTATCGCCGCTGGAAAGCGTCAGTCGAACCTTGCCGTCCGGGCCGGCCTCGGCTTGTTCGATAGAAGCTCCTCCGGTAGCCGGAACTTTGCCTTCCACGTAGGGCTTTAGAAATAAGGCGACGGTTCCCTGGCGCGGAGTGTTCCACCGCTCTTGCTTTTGCTCCAGCGGAAGCCAGTAGAACTGTTCGGCGGATTCAATCAGCCTCAGGCCGGACGCCGTGTTATCTTCCTCGGCGTAACGAACGGCATCCCTGCGGAACAGCAGTTCCGCTTCGCAGCCTGCGAGATGCAGCAGCGCCGCAGCCTCCCAGGCGCTCTGACCGCTGCCGATGACGGCGACCTTCTGCCCTTTGAAGCGGTTGAATTCGGTTTGGCCGAAGGTATGCGTACGGAGAGAAGGAGGCAATCCGGACAATACATCCGGGATGTAGCTGAAGTGCTGCAGACCCGTAGCGACGATTGCATGCGCGCCGGTGAACCGGGTTCCCGATTCCGTTGTGACCGTGATGGCGGAAGCGGCATAGTCCAGCCGCACCACAAGCTCCGGAGTAAATTCGACGTTGGCATGACGCGCGAACCAGAAGGCATACTCCACGAAAGCCGGACGGGGGAAGGGCGATTCGAGCGGGGTTCCCGTCTCTGCGCAGAAGCGATCGATGGTCAGCGAATTCTCTTTGTCGGAGAAGCTGATATAACGCGGATTCGTGCGGATGAACATGTTTTGCGGCATTTGATCCTTCCAGAACTGCATAGGCAGGCCAAGCAACACATAGGATAAGCCGCTCGCTTTCGCATGAGCAGCGAGGGAGATCCCGTAGGGACCGGCCCCGATAATGATCAAGTCAATCATGTGGAAGCCTCCTGTTCATCAAGTTCGAAATGATACCCAAAATTATACTATATTTACTATTAACGACAAGTTTTAATTTGATATTTTAATGATTGACAGCTGAATTATTCCATGATAAATTTTTTCATATTAAATAAATTGGAATAATTGGAAATTATTATCTACCGGTCAACCGGAGACACCAGCCTCATGTGTCTCCGGTTTTTTTTGACAAGAAATGGAGAGGGATCCTGATGAATCAAACCATCGAATTGTTAAAAAAGCATCGCTCTATTCGAAAATTCAAGGAAACGGCGATACCCGAGGAGCATCTGACTGAAATCATACTGGCTGCACAAGCTGCATCGACCTCCTCGAATATTCAAGCCTACAGCGTCATTGCCGTCAAGGACCCTGAGAGGAAACGGCGGTTCGCCGGATTGGCCGGCAATCAGCAGCAAATCGTGGAGAGTCCGGTATTCCTCGTATGGTGTGCCGACCTAAACAAAATCAGAACGGCGATTCGCCTGCACGAGGACGTGGAGCTCAAGCAGAACGTGGAGCTCTTCCTGCTCGGCACGATCGATGCGACCCTGGCGGCCCAGAATGCCACCGTCGCGGCGGAATCGCTCGGCTACGGCATGGTCTATATCGGCGGCATCCGCAACAACCCGCAGGACGTGACGGACTTGCTTGAGCTTCCGCAGCTGGTATATCCGGTGTTCGGCATGTGTCTGGGCGTACCGGATCAAGAACCGGATATCCGCCCAAGATTGCCGCTGGCGGCCGTCTATCATCAGGAGGTATACAGCAAGGAAGGGCTGGAAGATGAAATTAAAGCTTATGACGAAATTACACGGCATTATTACGCCACGCGCAAAGGCGGCGGCAGGGGCGGAGAGCAGGAAACCAAGTGGTCGAAGGAAATGCTGAGAAGATTCAACGGGGAACGTCTCCGCGGTCATATGCACGATTTCCTGTTAGGCCGGGGCTTTGAGTTGAAGTAAAAGGCACACACATCCATGACGATATAGAATCGATGCGTTTCGCATGAGACACAGCGGCAATACGAAAAGGCCGGCGAATGCGGGTTAACCCATCTTCGCGTTTCGCTGATCTTAAACCTACATTAACGAGGTGTTGAACATGAGTGATTCATCCTTGGACAAGAAAGCGCATTTCAACGTGTTCCTGCGGGGGTCCGGACATCATGCCGCAGCCTGGAAGCATCCGGCTTCGAGGCCCAAGGAAGATCTGGATCTGGAGTATTACGCCAATATCGCAAGAATAGCGGAGCGCGGCTTGTTCGATTCGCTGTTTATGGCGGACAACTACTCCGGTCTTGGCAGAAGGTTGGAGCCGTTTACGCTGCTGTCCGCGCTGGCGGCGCTGACAAAGCATGTCGGTCTGATCGCCACGGTCAGCACGACCTACAACGAACCTTACCATGTGGCGAGGAAGTTTGCTTCGCTTGATCATATCAGCAAAGGAAGGGCCGGATGGAATATTGTGACCGGTCATTCGCAGGCGGACGCGGGCAATTTCAGCAAACCGGAGCATCCCGAGGTGTCGCGGCGCTATGAGATCGGAGACGAATTCGTGGAGGTGACGAAGCAGCTTTGGGACAGTTGGGAAGAGGACGCTCTTGTGTATGATCGGGAAAACGAAGTGGCCGTCGATACGAGCAAGGTGCACGAGATCAATTTTAAAGGAACATATTATGCCGTGACGGGGCCGCTCAATATTCCAAGGCCGCCGCAAGGCTATCCGGTGCTGGTGCAGGCGGGCTCGTCCGAAAGCGGAAAGGAGCTTGCGGCGAAGACAGCGGAAGTCATATTCACGGCGCAGCAGACGCTGGGTGCGGCTCAGGAGTTTTATACGGACGTGAAGTCCCGCCTGAAGAAGTACGGCCGGACGCCGGATCAGCTTCTGATCATGCCGGGGCTCAGTCCCATTGTCGCGGATACCGAGGCGGAGGCCAAAGATATCGAGGATGAATTTAACGCACTGCTGAATACGAAACAGATGCTGCACAAGCTATCGAACTATTTTACGGTAGATCTGTCGGATTACTCGCTGGACAGCCTCGTTCCGGTTGACAAAGCAAAACCTTACGGGTCGATTACGACCGGCATTACGAGCCGCCAGGAGGTGGTCGTTGACGCCGCCCGCCGCGACAGGATGACCATCCGGCAGTTCATCGCCAGAAGCGCGGCGGGACACGGGCATGTGTCCTTTACCGGGTCCGTCCTACAAACGGCGGATTTTATCGAGACGTGGATTCGCGAGAATGGGGCGGACGGTTTCAACATTTTGCCGCATATCTATTACAGCGGGCTGGAAACGTTTGTCGACAAGGTGATTCCGGAGCTGCAAAATCGGGGGCTGTTCCGTACGGCCTACGAGGGAAAGACGCTTCGTGAAAATCTCGGCCTTGCCCGGCCGGAAAACAAGAACAAGGCGATATGTGCATTGGAAAGGACAGCTTTGAAAGCTCAAAACGGTTAAAGCGAAACGATAACTTATAACGATCAGAGGAGGAATAAAGGTATGTCTGTACAATATCGTCAATTAGGAGCAAGCGGTCTTAAAGTAAGCGAGATCAGTCTGGGAAGCTGGTTAACCTACGGAGGCTACGTAGAGCGCGAAAACGCGGTCAAATCGATTCAAAAGGCTTACAGTCTCGGTGTAAACTTCTTCGATACGGCGAATGTGTACGCCAAGGGAGAGGCGGAGAAGGTGGTGGGTGAGACGCTTCGCGCCTATCCGCGCGAATCTTATGTTCTGGCTACCAAGGTTTACGGCAAAATCGGGGATGGCCCGAATGACCGAGGCTTATCCCGCAAGCATGTGATCGAATCGGCGAATGCCAGCCTGAAGCGGCTGGGGCTGGAGTATGTGGATATCTTCTACAGCCACCGATTCGACAGTGATACGCCGCTCGATGAGACGCTGCGGGCGTTTGACGATTTGGTGCGGCAGGGCAAGGTGCTGTACATCGGGGTTAGCGAGTGGACGGCGGCGCAGATTACGGAAGCTTTCGCGATTGCCGATAAGTATTTGCTGGACCGCATCGTGGTTAACCAGCCGATCTATAATCTGTTCGAGCGGTACATTGAGAGAGAGATTATCCCGCTCGGGCAGAAGAAAGGCTTCGGTCAGGTTGTGTTCTCGCCGCTGGCTCAAGGCCTGCTGACTGGCAAATATTCGTCGAACGGAAAGGTGCCGGAGGACTCCCGGGCCGCCAAGCATGAAAATTTCAAAAACAAAATTACGGAAGAAAGGCTGGCTAAGGTCGATCAGTTGAAAGGCATCGCTTCCGAGCTGAATATTACGGTCGCCCAGCTTTCGCTCGCCTGGATATTGCGCCAGCCGAATGTATCCAGCGCGCTGATCGGCGCCAGCCGTCCGGAGCAGGTAGAGGAGAACGTGAAGGCGTCTGGCATCGTGCTTGACGATGCGGTCCTTGAGCGTATTGCCAAAGTTATCGATCTTGAACCTGCAGCATCGAGAGGCTCTTTCTAATCTGTTGTCAGCTGTAATGCGACAAACTCCAGTAAATGAACTTGATTTACTGGAGTTTGTTTTGGGGAAAAGCAGTTATAGATGCGGAATTTGGAAAAAAGGATTGCCAATTAACGATATATCGCATAAAATTCTAATTAATACGATATATCGTTAATGGAGGCAGCACAGCATGAAAAAGGAATGGCAGCAAGAGGAACGTTTATTTTTGTTTCACGGTCATGAACGGGAGGCCTTTGGTTCAGGCAGGCGGTATTTCAGCCGCGGCGGCGTGAAGTATGCGTTGCTGGAGCTGCTGCAGCAGGAGAATATGCACGGCTACCAAATGATGAAGGCGCTGGAGGAGCAATCGGGAGGTACGTATAAGCCAAGCGCGGGCTCCATCTACCCTACGCTGCAGATGCTCAGAGATCAGGGGTTTGTTGAAGCCTACAAGGTGGACGGCAAAAAAATTTTTCATATCACGGATGAAGGCCGCGCTTATTTACAGGAGGAGAAGGATCGTCCCGAGCTGTCCGAAGCCGGGGAGCAAGGCTGGGAGGAGCGGGAGCAAAGCCTCCCGGAAGAAGACAACGGACACTGGGAGGGCGTGCGAAGAAACCGGAGACTGACTCCTAAGGGAAAGGAACTGCTGCATCTGCTGAAGGCTGCGGAACGCGCCGCGCTGTCCGATGCGGACAAAGCCGTTGAACTGCGCGAGCTGCTCGATAACCTGCGAGATTCGCTGCGCCGGATCGTAGCGGATTCGGGCAGAAACGGCGGAGAGGGCGGGCGTCCATGAGTGACCATCCGGCGGGAGCCTTCCGGGCCGGCGGCGGATTGGGAGGCATGAGAAGATTCGGCAGCGGCGAGAAAGCCAAGCCGGCCAGCATCTACGGTATGTTCGCGCGAATCTTTACGCATGCGAGGCTGGAATGGCCGGCTATCGTTACGGCGGTCGTGTGCGTGATCGCCGTTTCACTGCTTGAATTTGTCGTCCCCCAGCTTACGCGCTACACGATCGACCATCTGATTCCCGGCAAGCGTTTCGACGGGCTGGTTCTGATTGGCGCCGGCGTTCTCGGCGCGGCCGTCATGCTGGGCGTACTGCGTTATATAAGCACGTCGCTGATGGCCTCCATCGGGCAGAAGGTGCTCTACAAGCTCCGCAATGATCTGTATCGCCATATGCAGAGCCTTGATGTCTCATTTTTTGACGCAACCGCACCGGGGATCTGATGTCCCGCGTAACCCATGACGTCAGCATCTTACAGCAGTTGATCTCTTCCAGCATGATGCAATTGTTTACCGATTTTTTCACGTTTACAGCTATCGCGGTGTATATGCTCTGGATTGATTGGAGGCTGACGCTGCTCCTGCTTGCGATCTTCCCGGTTATGATTTTGACGACGAAGCTGTTCGGGAAAAGAATTCGCGCCTCGTTTCGCAAGGTGCAGGAATCGATTGCCGATGTGAGCGACCATCTGCAAAATACGCTGACCGGCATCCGGCTGATCAAATCGTTTACGGCCGAAAACTACGAGTCCGAACGATTCTCCCATCGCACCAGGGAAAACATGGACGCCAATATTCAGGTCGTCCGCTTGCGGGCCGCGTATGAGCCGATTATCGATTTTCTTAATTTTACGGGATTGGCTATCGTGCTTGTGTTCGGGGCCTGGCTTTCGATGAAGGGACAGATGACGGTAGGCACCATCGTTGCTTTTACCGCTTATTTGCGCCTGCTGCAAAATCCGATTCGCCATTTCAGCCGGGTGATCCATACGATCCAGCAATCGGCGGCCGCGTATGAACGCATTATGGAAGTAATGAATACGAAGGCGGATATTTGGGAGAAGGAGGACGCGATTGCGCTGCCTCCCGTGCGCGGGCATATCGTATTCCGGAACGTGAATTTTGCTTATTCGCGCGAGTCGGAAGTGCTGTCCGGATTCAATCTGGAGCTGGAGGCCGGCAAGGTTACGGCTTTGGTCGGTTCATCAGGCTCCGGCAAGACGACGATCGCGCATCTGATTCCCCGCTTCTACGATCCGCAAGCCGGGGACATTACGATAGACGGTTACTCCCTGAAGGATGTGACTCTCTCCTCCCTTAGAGAGCAGATCGGCATCGTATCGCAGGATATTGTATTGTTCAACGGGACGATCATCGAAAACATCCGTTACAGCAACAGCCATGCGACGGAAGAGGAGGTCAGGGCGGCGGCGGGGGCGGCCAGCGCCAGCGGATTTATCGAGGCATTCCCGCAGGGCTACGATACGCCAATCGGCGAACGCGGCGTCAAGCTGTCGGGCGGGCAAAAGCAGCGGATATCCATCGCAAGGGCCATCCTGAAAAATCCGCGCGTCATTATTCTCGATGAAGCGACGGCTTCGCTCGATACCGAATCGGAGCAGCATATCCAGGAAGCGTTGGCGCGGCTGCTGAAAGGGCGCACCTGTCTGGTGATCGCCCACCGGCTATCGACGATCCAGCAGGCGGACCGCATTCATGTGCTGGAGCAAGGCCGCATCGTTGAGAGCGGGACGCACGAAGAGCTGCTGCGCCTGCAAGGCCGCTACAGCCGGCTCTATGCATTGCAATTTCCGCAAACGAAAGCGGTGAGATAACGAACCTTCAGACAGGAAGTGATCGTTTTTTGAAATCCCAACGAATACTGGCCGATTTTTTTCGGAAAACGTGGTACATCTACTTGTTCTCGTTGATATTTCATCTGATTTCCAACCTGATCCATGTTTATTTTCCCAAGCTGCTGGGGCAATTCACCGACAAGCTGCAGTTGGGCGAGCTGACCCGCGGCATGATTGTCGATTACAGCTTGCTGCTTTTGCTGGTCGGCATAGGTCATGTGCTTTTCCACGGAACGGCCCTCTATTTGGTCATGTATGTCGGCAGAAAGTTCGAATATCTTGTCCGGGGCCGCTTGTTCCGGCATTTTACGCAAATGAGCGAGCGGTTTTATTCCAAAAACGGCGTCGGCAAACTGCTCAGCTACTTTATGAATGACGTGACGGCTGTCCGGGAAGCGATCTCGATGGGATTCAATTCAACGGCCAACGCAATCATGCTGCTGGTGGCGGCTGTCACCATGATGATCGTCAGCGGCATTCCCTATTATTTGATTGCCGTCTCCGTATTCCCGCTGCTGCTTATTCCGTTAATCGTCGTTTATTTGGGACCCATTATAAGGAAGCGATCCCTGGAGGTGCAGGAGGCGCTTGGCCGAATGACCGAAACGGCGGAGGAACAGTTCGGCGGCATCCGCGTCACGAAGAAATTTGCGGTGGAAGACATTATGGAGCGGCGCTTCGGCAAAACGGTGGAGCGTATTCGCCAAAACCAACTGCGGCTCGTGCGGGTATCGTCCTTCTTTCAGGCGCTTATTCCGTTTCTCGGTACGATCGCATTGATTACCGCGCTTGCTTTTGGCGGTTATCTGACGGTTACGAAGCACATTACGCTCGGTAATTTCGTTGCCTTGACGCTCTATGTCCGCATGCTGATGAATCCGCTGCAGCAGATCGGCAACGTCATCAATACCATCCAGCGCTCCCGGGCTTCGCTCGAAAGGCTGAATGAGCTGCTCTCGCAGCAATCGGATATCGTGGAGCCGGAGAATGCGAAGTCCATCGATCTGTCTGCGGCGGGCATAAGGGTGGAGAATCTTTCGTTTGCATACGGCGCATCCTCTCATCAGGTGCTGAAAAATATCAATTTGCATATCAGGCCCGGGAAGACGCTCGGCATCATCGGCCGTACGGGCAGCGGAAAGACGACCCTGATGAAGCTGCTGCTGCGCACCTACGATCCGCCGACGGGAACGGTATGGTACGGAAATACGGATGTCAGGGAGATGTCGCTTGAGAGCTTGCGCAGCCAAGTCGCGTACGTTCCCCAAGACGGCTTTTTGTTCAGTACGACGATTAGGGAAAATATTGCTTTCTATCAGCGCGATACGGAGTTTGAAAATGTTGAATCCGCCGCGCGCCAAGCCCAAATTTACAACCATATCGTCGATTTGCCGGACCGATTCGAAACCAGGCTGGGTGAGAGGGGATTGACGTTGTCCGGTGGACAGCGGCAGCGGACCAGTCTGGCCCGCGGGCTGATCAAGAACGCTCCGGTTATGATTCTGGACGATAGCGTCAGCGCGGTAGACGCCGTGACGGAGAAGGATATTATCGATTCGATCCAAAAAGAGAGAAGAGGGAAAACTACGATTATTATTGCGCATCGCATCAGCGCGATCAAACACGCGGATGAAATCATAGTGCTCGATGAAGGCGTGATCGTACAGCGCGGGACGCATTCGGAACTGCTGCAGGAACAAGGGTTTTATGCTGAGCTTCATGCCATACAGGAGGAGGGGAGCCAGCATGCGACCGCCACAAGCCATTCATAATTGGCAGATGGATCAGAAGGCCGATCTTAACCAGACGGAGCAAAAGCCGCAATATATCTCGGCCTTTCGGGCTTTGTCAGGGTATATCAGGCTGCATCTATGGGCATTTATCGGCGTTTTTTGCTGTACGCTCATTGCGATTTTATCCGAACTGCTGCAGCCTTTCTTAATGAAAATCGCGATTGACGACAATCTGCTGGCGGGCAAAAACGACTACAAGGGCTTGCTTGTGATTTGCGCCATTTACCTGGCCTTGTCCCTGTCCAGCTTTGTGTTCACTTATCTGCAAAGCAATTTGCTCCAGCATATCGGCCAAAGCATTGTCGCGCGCATTCGCAACCAGCTGTTCGGCCATATCATGAAACAATCGATGCGTTACTTCGACCGGATGTCCAGCGGCAGTCTGATCACCCATGTATCGAGCGATACGGAAGCGTTGAACCAGTTTTTCAACCAGGTGCTGCTCAGTTTGTTTCGGGATGGCCTTACGCTGATCTTTATTATCGTGATGATGTTCCAGCTTGATACGACGCTGGCGCTTTACTGCCTGATCTTATTGCCGATTATATCGCTGGTGGCCATCGCTTTCCGCTCCTTTATGAGAACGACCTATCAGCTTGCAAGAACGAGGTTGTCCCGAATGGTGGCGTTCGTAGCGGAAAATCTGTCCGGCATGAATCTGATCCAGGTGTTCCACCAGCAAATGGAGCAGGAGAAGCAGTTTAATGAACGAAACGGATCGTACTTCAAAGCCAATATCAGAGAAATTCGGACCAATGTCGTGTTTGGCCGGACGTTTGATATTTTGAGCAATCTCTCGATTGCGTTCGTCACTTGGATCGGGGGAAGCGCCGTACTGGATCACAATCTGGAATTTGGCGTCCTCTATGCGTTTATTACTTACATCCGGCAGTTTTTCCAGCCGATCAATACGATTACCCAGCAGTGGAATACGCTGCAATCGGCTACCGTCGCCGTTTCCCGGATATGGATGGTGTTCGACAGCAAGCCGGACATTACCGATCGTGCGGAGCAGCGGGAGGTCCTGCTTCCGGAGAAGGTGAAGGGGCGCATCGACTTTGACGACATTTCCTTCTCTTATGAAGAGGGCATTCCGATTATCCGCAAGCTGGATTTGCATATTGAGCCGGGCGAGCTGATCGGCGTGGTCGGGACGACCGGCGCGGGCAAAAGCTCGCTCATCAGCCTGCTGTGCCGCTTCTATGATGTGAAGGAAGGCCGCATCCGGATTGACGGGACGGATGTGCGCGATATTCCGCAGTCTACGCTTCACCGGGTCGTCGGCCTGGTCCAGCAGGAGCCGTTTCTATACTCGGGCAGCATCATCGATAACGTCCGAATGTTCGACGAATCGATCACCCGCGAGGAGGTTATTCAGGCTTGCGAGTTTGTGGGCGCGGATTCCATCATTCAAAAGCTGCGCAACGGCTATGATACTCTGCTGTCGGAGCGGGGCAGCGGCTTGTCCGCCGGGGAGCGGCAGATGATCTCCTTCGCCAGAATTATCGTGTTCAAACCAAAGATTCTCATTCTGGATGAGGCAAGCGCCAATCTGGATTCGCATACGGAGCAGCTGATCCAGAACGCGCTTCATGTCGTCTCGCAGAACCGGACGACGATCGTGATCGCGCACCGGCTGTCAACGATTATGCAGGCCGACCGGATTATCGTGATGAGCCGCGGCGAAATTGTGGAGCAGGGCAGCCACAAGCAGCTGCTGGCGTGCGGCGGCCATTACCGGGAGCTGTATGAGCATTCGCAGGGGCATGTCGCGGTTTAGCGTCATTGCCGCTGCTTCCAAATTATATCGGCACATGCCGCGAGGTCATTTGATCATAGAGGAGGCTGGAGACATGAGTTTGGTTGTCAACAATATTACCGATTTAATCGGCAGAACCCCGCTGGTCCATTTGAACAAAGTGGTTCCTGAGGGAAGTGCGGACATTTATCTCAAGCTGGAGTTTTTTAACCCCGGCAGCAGCGTCAAGGACCGCATCGCGATCAGCATCGTCGAGGAGGCTGAGCGGGAAGGCAAGCTGAAGCCGGGAGATACGATTGTGGAGGCGACAAGCGGCAATACCGGAATCGGGCTTGCGATGGTTGCGGCAGCCAGAGGGTACAAGGCGCTTCTGGTTATGCCGGAAACGATGAGCCTGGAGCGGCGCAATCTGCTGCGCGCCTACGGTGCCAGCCTTGTGCTGACGCCCGGAGCCGAGGGGATGAAGGGCGCGATACGCGTGGCCAAGGAACTGGTTGACCGCCACCCGGACTACTTTCCCGCCCGGCAGTTTGACAACCCCGCCAATGTGAAAATCCACAGGGAGACGACGGGGCCGGAGATCGTCAAAGCGATCGAGTCGCTTGGCGGCACGCTGGACGGATTCGTTGCCGGCATCGGCACCGGCGGAACGATTACGGGCGCTGGAGAGGTGCTGCGCAAGCATTATCCGTCCATCCATATCGCGGCGGTCGAGCCTGCGGCATCTGCGGTGCTATCGGGCGGCAATCCGGGCTCGCACAAGATACAAGGGATTGGAGCGGGTTTCGTGCCGGGAATACTGGACACGAGCATCTATGACGAAATTATCCAGGTGACGAATGAAGAGGCGTTCGAAACTGCACGGCGAGTGGCGAAGGAAGAAGGCATACTGGGCGGCATATCTTCAGGAGCGGCTATACATGCGGCACTGCAGCTGGCGGCCAGACTTGGAAGCGGCAAGCGAATCGTCACGATTATTCCAAGCAATGGAGAACGTTACCTCTCTACAGTGCTGTATGCGGAGGAACAACAGATATAATCGAACAGAATTCAAGCCCTCTGTTTTAGTGAAACAAACACCGGGGCGCCGGGGATTATCCCGTAGTACAAAAGGTATCCCGCTTACAGGCTTTTCACAGCATAAGCAAGCGCAATATCATAGCAAATACCACCTTTCATCGGGTGGTATTTTTTATGGTTTATGCCGGTTCTGTACGGATTGCGTTGTCACGAAAGCCATTTGGTTGAGATCCGGCCGAACTTCTATATATTCCTCGCTCTACCTTTGTTTCCTGTATGTTTTTTTATGCAAAGGGAACTGGGATAAAATCGCATCCTATCTGTCTGATAAAGCCCAAATATTTACAACGTATTATGTATCGGGCAAATAGCTCGCAACACACCTTTGTTAATTCAGCTATTTTTTCTGTACTTTGCTTTGCCAAGCCTGGGCATAAAGATTCCGGGTTATACAACGGCGATTATTGCCATGACTTTTCTCGGAGGGGGCTACATGACAGAGGTGTTCCGTTCGGGGTTGGAGGCGGTACAGAAGAGTAAGGTCGAGGCTGGACTAGCCATAGGACTGTCTAAGGGACAACTTCTAAGATTTATTTTGCTTCCGCAGGCCGTCCGAATTTCTATTCCTGCGTTCATAGGGAATTTCATTTTTCTGCTTAAGGAGACATCGGTCGTCTCCGCCATCGCTATTCCCGAACTGCTTTATACAACAACGGATCTGATCGCGACTTATTATAAAACGGTTGAGATGTTTATCATGCTTGCGGCATTTTACCTTATCCTCATTCTTCCGTTGTCCCTGTGTTTATCCTTTTTCGAAAGGAAGTTAACCTATGGACAATTCGGTAATTAGTTTATTGTTTACATCCCTTCCGTTATTGTTTAACGGAGTTATTCAAACTTTATGGATTGCTGTTTATTCTTTATGTATAAGTACAGTCTGCGGTATTGTATTTGGAATTTTCAGAATGTCCTCTATCCGGGGAATTCAAATGAGAACCTATATTTCGGGCAGTACCCGTTCTTGTATTTATGTTTTTCTTTTTTTTTGGACTTCCCATTCTGTGGGGGATAGAAGTCCCCGGTATGCTGGCAGCCGTTCTTTTGCATAAACTTTATGACGAATACCTGAAAAAAGAATTTGGTCCTGAAATCAATCCGGATGATATTGTTGTTGAAGGCGGAAAACTATAAATATTTACCTAACAAAGAAAAAAGAAGTGCATCCGTTTTCTTCATGAATCGGATGCACTTCCCATTTTTGGTATTTACTTGATCTTCTTTGATTATCCGTTCACTAAGAGATCTTTAAGCAGCTTAATTTGCTTTCTTTCTCCAGCTATAACAAGCGTCATATCCGCCGACAGCCGGTCATCCGGGCCGGGATTGATTTTCTGTCGATGCTTCTCCACAATGGCAAGGATCGTGGCTCCGGTCCTTTGACGAACTTGCAATTCAGCGATAGATTGATTAATGCATTTAAAGTGCGACTCGACTTTGCACCATTCAATAACCAATTCGTCTAGGGATACCTCAATCGTTTCCAACGCTTGGGGTTTATAGTTCATTCCGCCGATGATAGCCGCGATCTGTCTGGCTTCATCGTCATCCAGGGTGACCTGGGAGATGGTCTTGTCCGGGTCGTCATCTTCGAAATGGTATAGTTCCCTTCTGCCGTCGTCATGAATGACAATCACCATTTTATCCCCCGATCTCGCTTCCAACTGGAATTTCTTTCCGATCCCCGGCAGATCGCATTCTCTTATCGTACTCATTATCAATATCCTCCGTTCGGATTACCCCATATTTTTAAGCTTTTCTTGTGACTTGCTCCATTTGAATATTTTATTTAAGCCATTATAAATGTGTTTCGACTCTTTTGCCAACAGGGGTCCAACAATTGCCAATACCAAGACATAAAGAGCGGAAAATGGTTTAAGCAGCGGCATTAGCCCTCCGGCTACGCCTAAGTTAGCTACAATGATGGTAAATTCCCCACGCGCCATAACGGTAAGCCCGATATTCATAGAAGCCTTATGGGACAGAC
This sequence comes from Paenibacillus sp. Pae15, assembly GCF_024519685.1. Lineage (NCBI taxonomy): Bacteria > Bacillati > Bacillota > Bacilli > Caryophanales > Paenibacillaceae > Paenibacillus > Paenibacillus sp. Pae15. Next base: position 128,539 of record NZ_JALJRM010000002.1, read on the forward strand.
CTGCCTTGCGACCGGCTATCATTCCGGAAATCATATTTCCCAGGATGGTCAGCAGCACGGCTCCAATAGCTAACCATGCAGCATTGCCAAGGGTTAGAGGATCAATACTTAAACCAAAGCTAAAGAAGAACACGGCACCGAAGAAATCCCGGAATGGAATAACCAGATGCTCAATCCTCTTGCTATGCTCCGTTTCGGATAAAGCCAAGCCAAACAACAATGCGCCGATCGCTTCGGCTACATGTAAGGTTTCTGAGAATCCGGCAATGAAAAATAACGTAGAAAATACGACAATAATAAAGATTTCATTTGAGGTGATATTTAACAATTTGTTTAATACAGGAGTTCCTTTTCTGGCAATCAGGAAAAACAAAAGCATATACCCGATGGAGATCCCTACAGAAAGAAGGATTCCTCCGATGGATGTCGCGCCTCCCAGAAGCAGGCCTGACATGACCGACAGGAATACGGCAAGAAAAAGGTCATCGAACAAAATCATACCCAGGATTAACTCGGTTTCGGAGTTCCCGGTACGTCTGAGGTCAACCAGAACTTTAGCCACGATCGCCGTAGAGGATACGGACAGCATGCCAGCGATGATTAAAGTTTCATACAATGGGAAATTGACCAAAAAACCATAAGCTAACCCAATCGAGAAGTTCAATAGAACGTATACTGTTCCTCCAAAAACAATGTTACGGCCGGATTTGATCAATTTGGAAACAGAGAACTCCAGTCCTATGTAAAATAGAAGAAAGAGAACCCCGATTCGCCCGAGGAATGAAATCACTTCCTGGCTTTCTATAAATGTAAAGTCAAATATACCGAGTGTCGGCGCATGCGGGCCGACGACCATGCCGAGAATAATTAAAAAGGGTATGATGGAGAACTTTAGTTTGCCGGCAATGACGGAAGCAATTGCAATTAACATTAATGCGGTTCCAACCTCAAAAATCATATGATCCAATGTTTATCCCCCCTGTTGTTTCTTACTTGGTAACCTGAAAGAAAGTCTTCACCCCTTCTGCATAAAATATTCTGTCCCGGTATAGACACAGCCTTAGTATGACCCGTCAGTAGTTGTAATATCAGTAAAAATATCCATTTCGCGCTTCATCGCAACGCCTAGGGTTCAAAAAAGGCAGCACCCCCGTTTCCGCTGATGGCACACACGAAAGCTTGATTCGAAAACGCTATTTTTCTCATGACTAATCCCTCCATACGATAAAATAACCCCTATTCGGGGCTTACCAACATCATAACAAATTCCCTGCTTTTGTCCAGTTCAATTCCATATCGCACGTCCTTCCAATCTCTTATACAAGCCTTATTGAAAGAGGTTTTCAAAGCGACAACGTTTAAAGAAAGCCACAAGATGGTTCTATCATGTTCAAACCGGCGAAATGTGTCAGATGTTGTGAAATTTTCTCTTGAAACGATGGAGAAGAGTGTGTACTATATACAAGGTAAAACCTCATACAACAACTCGTATAATTTTGGGAATATGGCCCATAAGTTTCTACCGGCCGACCACTATAATCGGCCGACTATGAGTGAAAGCGCATCTAGGGTTCCGTTTCTTTTTTTGATTTTACAAAGAAAGAAAGGCTGGACCAAGCGATGCGGACACTTTTGTGTTACACCAAAAGGGATAAAAACCCAGAAGGACAGGCTTCACTTGAGAGGAACTGCTCAAGGAGCCTGTCCTTTTTCAGTTGGAAAAGGAGCGATAAACGCAGAATGGAATTATTGATGGAACGTATTCGTCAAGAGGGATTGATTCTGTCCGACACGGTGCTGAAGGTGGATTCGTTTTTGAATCATCAGGTGGATACGCAGCTCGCATTGGAGATTGGACGGGAGTTTGCGCGGTTGTTCGGCGATAAGTCCGTAACCAAGGTGCTGACCATCGAGGCCAGCGGCATTCAGTTTGCGATGGCGACGGGAATTGCGCTGAATGTCCCCTTTATTTATGCAAAAAAGAAGAAGGCCGTCACGCTTTCCGAGAAGGTGTATTCGGCACCCGTATATTCGTTTACCCGGCAAGAAACGTACCAGGTTAGCGTTTCGCAGAAATACCTGAGCCCGGGCGATAAAGTGCTGATTATAGATGATTTCCTGGCTACAGGCGCGGCGCTGGCGGGGCTGGTCGATATCGTAAGAGAATCGGGAGCCGAGCTGGTAGGGGTAGGCTGCGTGATCGAAAAAAGCTTTCAGGAAGGCCGCAGTCTGCTGGAAAAAAAGGGTGTCCTTGTACATTCCTTGGCCCGGATTGCTTCGATGTCGCCGGGTGAGATTCATTTTGTGCAAGACCATCGTTTATGCCATCAAGGTCAAGGGAGAATGTAGCATGTTAAGCAAACAAAAAGTCATTACCCTGGGTTTTCAGCATGTGCTGGCCATGTATGCCGGGGCTGTTATCGTACCGCTGATTGTCGGGGGAGCGCTCAATCTGACCAGCTCGCAAATCGCATATCTGATCGCGGCCGATTTATTTACATGCGGCATCGCCACGATCCTGCAGGTGATGGGAACAAAATATTTTGGCAGCGGGCTGCCCGTTATTTTGGGATGTACTTTTACGGCAGTCGGTCCGATCATTGCCATCGCCTCTACGTCGAATTTGGCGACAGCGTACGGAGCCATTATCCTGTCCGGTTTATTCGTTATTTTAGCCGCCCCGCTGTATGGAAAGATGCTTAAATTTTTCCCTACCGTTGTGACCGGTTCGGTCGTGACGATTATCGGGCTTTCCCTGATTCCGGTAGCGATGAACAACGCCGCCGGCGGTCAAGGGAGCCCCGATTTCGGCCAGCCGGGCCATTTGCTGCTCGCGCTGTTCACGCTGCTGGTTATTCTTGTAGTGAACCGGTTGGCTACCGGATTTTTACGGGCCATTTCCGTGCTTGTCGGGTTGATTGCCGGAACGGCCGCAGGCTATGCCATGGGTATCGTCAGCTTCTCGTCCGTTTCGTCAGCGTCATGGATTAGCGTTGCCCAGCCTTTTTACTTCGGCATTCCTGAAATCAGCATCACCGCGATTATTACCATGATCATCGTAAATATCGTCAGCATGGTGGAGTCCACAGGCGTTTATTTTGCCGTCGGCAAAGCCACCGATCAAAAAGTCGAGAACAAGCAGATCGTCAACGGGCTGCGTTCCGAAGGTCTTGCCATTATGCTGGGCGGGATTTTCAATGCGTTTCCTTATACCGCTTTCTCTCAAAATGTCGGCTTGATTACGCTCACTCGCGTGAAATCCCGGGATGTCATTTTTGCTGCGGGAGGCATCATGGTTGTTCTGGGCTTGCTGCCTAAGCTGGCGGCCTTAACGACCGTCATTCCCAATGCGGTGCTTGGGGGTGCGATGATCGTCATGTTCGGATCGGTCGCTGCCGCAGGGATATCGATTTTGTCGGGTGTTGACCTGCGCCAGGGAGACAATCTGCTGATTGCCGCCTGCAGCATCGCTGTCGGTCTGGGCTCGGCCACCCTTCCCCAGATGTTCGACCAGCTTCCGGGCTTCGCCAAAATGTTAATGCAAAACGGCATCGTGTCCGGTTCCTTGACCGCCATTCTTTTGAATCTGTTCCTGTCCAAGCGAAATGCCGCCGCCGCGGAGGTTGTTCAGGAAGCTTAATACATCGTTGCCAATCGCTCCCGTACCTGGTTTTGGGGGCGATTTTTTTATGAAGCCGGGAAAGTAACAAAAAAGGAAAAATTTTAAAATTTATTATTGAAATGAAAGCGCTATCGTTTTATAATGAGTTCAATGAAACGTTTTATTGACAAACGGACCCATTTTATTCATTTATTAATAACGTTTCATTAAGGAGTGGATCATGACGCCGACTATAAAAGATGTAGCCGCCGCCGCGGGAGTTTCCATCGGTACGGTTTCGAAGGTGATTAACAAATCGGGCTTTGTCAGCGAGAAGATCAGAGAAAGAGTCCTGCTTGCAATTACACTATTAAATTATAAACCGAATGCGGTGGCCAGGAGCTTGAAACAATCCAAGACGCATTTGATCGGCATCATTGTCGATGATATTTCCAACCTGTACATGATGAAAATCATAAAATCAGTCGAGAATCTGGCGACGGAAATGGAGTACAATCTCATTTCCTGCTCTCACAATAACCGGCCGGAGGAAGAAAGGAAGGCGCTCCAGCGGCTGATGGAAAAGCGCGTGGACGGTATTATCATGGTGCCTACAGGAAGCAACTTGGATGAACTCAATATGCCGAATAATATTCCCGTGATCTTGGTTGACAGAAAGGTTGAAAATGCCCGCTTCGATACGGTAGTCCATGAGAACATCAATACTTCAATCACGCTGGTTCAGCATTTGTATTTGCATGGCCGCCGCAAATTACTTTTTATCCATGGGGCCCTCCGTCATTCGGTCGAGATCGAAAGAGTTAACGGTATCGAAAAAGCGATTCATCTTCTGGGGCTCGATATGAGCGCACAAGTGTTTCTAGAAGTCGGAGCGGCGCTCGGACACATTTCGGCAGAAGTGCGAAAATATCTGGAGCATTCGGGATTGCCGGAGGGCATATATGCGACGAATCACTTGGCTTTAGCCGGAACGGTTAGAGCTTTATGGGATATGGGCGTTCAGGTGCCGGAAGAAGTATCGGTGGCGGGCTTCGGTGATATTGATACCTATGGCCTGTTGCGTCCAAGCTTCACTTTAGCGAAGGAAGACCCCTGCGAAGTAGGGAAAATCGCTTCCGAGCTCCTTTTTGAAAGGATCGAATTCGATAAGCAAGTTGACCAGCCTAAAGAGTTTCTTGTAACGCCTAAAATAACGATCGGGACTTCTTGCGGTACTCACGTCAGACCATAAAGTACCACAAGAAGTTTTATTTAAGGCATGCAGTAAAACGTTTCACTCTAATTGAAAGCGATTACATCAAGGTTGGGAGTGATGCAGGGTATAAAAATCAAAGTACTGGTTGCTGCATTCGGTTGGATTCAGGCATGGTAAAAAGACGGTTCTCATTACAACATTATGGAGGGTGATGTCGATGAAAAAAATGTTTAGTTTGCTTTTTGCAGTAACCATGGTGGTTTTGCTGGCTGCTTGCGGATCGAACAGTAGTAATGAAACGGGTAATTCTTCCGCTAAAAATACTCCGGAGCCCGGCACTAATGCGGAAAACAAGCCGGATCATGGAAAGCTGACCATCGGGATGTCGAACTCCATTTTAAGCATAGATTTTTTCGTTGCGCTCAAGCAGGGTGTTGAGCAGGGGGCCGCTAAAAACGGGTACCAAGTCATTAATACTAATGCCAACGGTGATGCAGCCAAGCAAGTTGCCGACATTGAGGATATGATTCAAAAAGGCGTGGACGCGATTATCGTAAACCCGCAGGATGTCGATGCTATTGTTCCTGCGATTGAAAAAGCGAATCAGGCGAAAATCCCCGTGATCGCCTTGGACCGGGGTGCCTCGGCCGGTGAATTGCTGTCCTTCCTTGAAACGGATAACGTGGAAATGGGACGTAAAGCAGCAGATTATATTGCGGAAAAATTGAAAGAAAAGAATGGGGATTACATAGGAAATGTGGTGGAATTGCAAGGGCTGTTAGGAACGACTGCAGCCCGCGACCGAGGCAAGGGATTTAATGATCAGATGCAGCAGAAATACCCGGACATCAAAATCGTTGCACGCCAAGCGGCGGACTTTAACCAGGAGAAGGCGCTGAATGTGACGACGAATATTCTCCAGGGCAACGCCCAAATCGATGCGATCTTTGGACATAATGACGACAATACGGTAGGCGCTGCCAATGCGATTGATCAAGCCGGACGATTTAAGCCGATCGGAGATAAGGAGCATATCGTCATTATTGGGATTGACGGCACCCGCCAAGCGATCCAGGCCATTAAAGACGGACGAATCGATGCCACGATTTCTCAAGTTCCCATCGAGATGGGGGAAATGGCGGTAGAATATGCGAAGCAGGCTCTGGTGGATCAAAAAACGGTAGAAAAGCATACCTTTACCCGTAACTTCCTTGTCACCAAGGAGAATGTAGATAAAGAAAAATTGTGGGCAACGGAACTGAAGAACTGAGCCATTCGCGAAATTGAAATTTAAAGGGGTACAGCTTCGCCATTCGTACTCTTCAAAACCAAGATAAGGGGGGCCAATGGTGGCTGAGTCAGCAACCTTATTGAAGATGACGGGGATCTCCAAATCCTTTGCCGGGGTCAAAGCCTTGGATCAAGTTCATTTAGAATTGAACAAAGGTGAAGTCATCGGTCTTCTCGGGGAAAACGGAGCCGGAAAATCGACATTAATGAAAATATTAAGCGGCATCTACACACCGGATACCGGCGAGATCTGGTTAGAAAATCAGAAATTATCTCTGCGGGGTCCCAGGCACTCCCAAAGCGCAGGAATCAGCATCATTCATCAGGAGCTCAATTTATTGCCTCATTTGACCGTAGCGGAAAATATTTTTATTCAATCCTTGCCGCAAAAAGGAATCGCATTGGATAAGAAAAAGCTGTTCCAGGATGCCCAGCAGCTTCTTGATGAGCTTGGATTCTATATTCATCCGAAGACCCTTGTCGGTGAACTCACCGTGGGCGCCCAACAGATGGTAGAGATTGCGAAAGCCTTATCCTTTCAATCGAAAGTGATCATTATGGATGAGCCCACATCAGCGATTACGGAACAAGAAACGGCAAAGCTGTTTGAAATCATACGTTCTTTAAAGGCAAAAGGAATTGCGACGATCTACATCTCCCACCGCATGGAGGAAATTTACGAAATCTGCGATCGGATTGTCGTTCTTCGCGATGGCTGCAATGCCGGAGAAGGGTTATCTGCCGACCTGAAGCCGGAGCAGATTGTGAGGATGCTGGTCGGAAGGGAAATGACGCAAATCTTTCCCCAACGAAAGGGACGGCCTGGCGGGGAAGTGGTGATGGAAGTAAAGGACTTCACTCGAAAGGGCGTATTTGAGAATATCTCTTTTCGGCTGCATAAAGGGGAAATTCTCGGCTTCTCCGGATTAATGGGCTCCGGCCGAACCGAGTTAATGGAATCTGTTTTTGGAATGGAGCCGGTTACCGGTGGGGAATTCATGGTTCACGGGAGCCGGGTCAACATCCGATCGACTCAGGATGCGATCGCAAAGGGGTTCGCCCTGGTTCCGGAAGATCGCCGAAAGCATGGCTTGATCGGTCATTTTACCGTGATTCAAAACGTAACGATCGCGACCCTGAAAAATATATCCGGATTTCTTCAAAAAATCAATTTTAAGAAAGAAAGGGAAATTGCCGATCGGTATATTGCCCAACTCCGCATCAAGACCCCCAGCGGGGAAACCGTGATTTCCAACCTGAGCGGAGGCAATCAACAGAAGGTTATCATCGCGAAATGGCTGGAGTCCCAACCAAGGATTCTCATTCTGGATGAACCTACGCGAGGCATTGATATCGGGGCTAAAGCCGAAATTTATCACATCATCCATGAGCTTGCCGCCCAAGGTACGGCTATTATTCTTATTTCTTCTGAATTGCCGGAGGTGATTGGCCTGAGCGATCGGATTCTGGTGATGGCCGGCGGAAGAATCACCGGCGAATTCCATCGGGAGGAAGCCGCGCCTGAAAAAATTATGCTTTGCGCTACAAGAGGGGGGTACACATGAACGAAGAAAACTTGGCAGCCAATCAGTCCTCCACAGACAAAATAGGTATTGCCGGCAAGAAGGCACTATACGCGAACCAACAGAATCAGATGCTTGCCTGGTTATCGAAAAATAAAGTGCTTATCGCGTTATTGCTGCTTTGCGTATTTTTTTCCATATCTACAGAACAATTTTTAAGGATGGATAACATTCAAAATATCTTTTTGCAAAGCGCCATCATGGGAATTGTTGCCATCGGCATGACTTATGTCATTATTACAGCCGGCATCGATCTGGGGGTCGGTTCGATTGTTGCAGTCACCGGAATGGTCATTGCAGGTATGATTAATTCCGGCGTACCGATCATCGCAGCCATCCTGGCGGGGCTGTTGATCGGGATGATAAGCGGCATCATCAACGGATTCTTCATTACCAGATTTCATATGGCGCCGTTCATTGTCACTTTGGGAATGATGGCTGCGGCCCGTTCGGTTACCCTTGTATATTCCGATGCCCAAACGATCTCGGTATATAAGGACCCGTTCCTGCAATATCTCCGAATGGGCAAAATCGCGGGTATTCCGGTGATGATCCTGATTACCGCGGTATTGTTCCTGATCGCCGGCTATGTGCTGTCTAATACGGTATTCGGCCGTCATGTATATGCGATTGGAAGCAACAAAAAGGCGGCTGAAGTTTCCGGTATTCCTGTAAAACGGATCGAAATGATGGTATATGTGATTGCCGGCACATTGGCTGCGGTCGGCGGACTCATGATGACAGCGAGGCTGGGGTCCGGGACGCCTCTCGCCGGAGTAAACCTGGAGTTAATGGCCATCGCCGCTGTGGTGATTGGCGGAACGAGTCTTTCCGGCGGAAGGGGAACTATTTTTGGCACGCTGATCGGGGTTCTGCTCATTAACGTATTAAATACAGGCATGAACCTCATGAATATATCTTCCCACTACCAGGGATTAATCATGGGTGCGGTTATCCTCTTAGCTGCGCTGATTGATTCTGTAAGCAATAAAAAATCCAAATAAATGGATGTGCTGCTATTTTTATAACATTTAATTATTGGAGGAAGATCAATTATGGAGCAAAAAACCAATGGGATGAAAAAATTTATTAACGATCCTGAAACCGTAGTGGATGATATGCTGGAAGGCTTGCTTATTGCCCATTCCGATCAATTGAAGAGCATCCGAAGCGATAACCGCGCCCTGGTTAGAGCTGATTCCCCTATCCAGGGGAAAGTGGCTATCGCTACCGGCGGGGGCTCCGGGCATCTTCCTTTATTTCTTGGTTATGTCGGCAAAGGAATGCTTGACGGCGTAGCGGTAGGAGACATTTTTGCTTCTCCAAGCTCGCAGCAAATGCTGGATGTCACCCGTTCGATCCATGGCGGAGAAGGCGTCTTATATATTTACGGGAATTATGGCGGAGATGTCATGAATTTTGATATGGCCGCTGAATTAGCCGATTTGGACGGTATTCGTGTGGAGACGGTCGTGGCCACCGATGATGCGGCCTCGATGCCGAAGGGATATGAACACCAACGCCGAGGCGTAGCGGGGATGTTCTACCTGTACAAATTAGCCGCTGCCAAAGCGGAGCAGTTTGCCAGCCTCGATGAGGTGAAACGAATCGCCGAGAAAGCAAATTCAAACGTGCGTACCATGGGGGTTGCCCTTACCCCTTGCATTCTGCCTGCCGTCGGCCGCCCTACGTTCGAAATCGGAGAGGGAGAAATGGAAATCGGGATGGGAATTCATGGGGAGCCGGGCATTCAACGCGGAAAACTTCAAACCGCCGATGAAGTGGCGCAAACCCTGGTCACAGCCATTCTTCAGGATATGCCGATCGATAAGGGCTGCGATGTGTCTGTTCTGATTAATGGACTGGGCGCTACGCCGTTAGAAGAGCTATATATTTTTTACCGGTCTGTTCATAAGCTGTTAGAGGAGAAAGGGATCCATATCTATAACCGTTATATCGGCGAGTATGCCACATCCTTGGAGATGGCGGGTCTCTCCATATCCATCCTGCGTCTTGACGATGAATTGCGCGAACTGCTGGATGCCCCATTTGCCACTCCGTTTCGAATTCAGAATTAAATCACTTCCTGCAAAGATACAAAGGCTGGCGACAAGGAGAGATCATATGAAAGAAACACTGAATGTCCAAGACATCAAAAACATTTTACAAGAGATCAGCAGAATTATGGATGAAAACAAAGATTACCTGTGTAAGCTGGATGGCGCTTTAGGAGACGGCGATATCGGATTGACGATGTCGAAAGGATTTCGGGCCGTGGTTGAAAACCTGCCGAATACCTCCAACGAGAATATCGGTGTCGTATTGATGAATAGCGCTGTGGTGATGGGGGAAACGGTAGCTTCAACGATGGGAACCTTAATGGCTTCCGCCATCATCCGTGGCGGGAAAGTGACTCAGGGCAAATCGGAATTGACTGCCGAGGATTTGCTGACAATGACCAGAGCGATGGTTCACGCTTTAGTGGAGCGCGGTAAAGCGAAGGCTGGCGAAAAAACGGTTTTGGATTCGATTATTCCGGCGATGGAGGCATTAGAGGCGGCTGCGAAAGAAGGCAAGTCTTTGAAGGAGACGATTAACGAGGCTTATGCTGCGGCAGACAAGGGTGCCAGGCACACCATTGAAATGCAGGCCAGACACGGCAGGGCCGGGAGGTATCTCGAACGTTCCATCGGGCTTCAGGATCCGGGAGCTACGGTCGGCGCACTCTTCTTTAAAGGATTTTCAAACTATGTCAATGCCGGGACATTTACTTCAGCATAGAGGTGCGGGTTCACACTGCCGCTCATGCACACCCGTAAAATGAAGGTGAATTTCACTGCCGTTATCGTTTCGGCACCGAAAGGCGCTCTCCTGAATGAAAAACCGGTTTGGAGGTGAATGTCCCGAATGAATCCGGATGAGGCCAAAGCCATGATTCTTGATATTGGACAACGAATGTACAGCAAAGAGTGGGTGGCGTCCAACGACGGGAACATCAGCGTAAAATTGGACGCCGACCGGGTATTGGTTACCCCTACCCGGCAAAGCAAGGGCTATATGACCGCTGGGATGCTATCCATTGTCGATCGGCAGGGGCATGTCCTCGAGGGTACCTATCAGCCCACTTCAGAGTTAAAGATGCATCTTAAAATTTACGAAATGCGTCCGGATGTCAACGCTGTCGTGCATGCCCATCCTCCATTCGCCACCTCATTTGCCGTTGCAGGCATACCCTTAGACCGATATATTCTGGCCGAAGCGGTATTTGAGCTGGGGAAGGTTCCGATTGCTCCCTATGCTACGCCTTCCACGGATGAATTAACGGACTCTTTCGTCGATTTGCTTTCAGAGCATGATTGCTTTCTATTGAAAAATCATGGAGCGACAACGATGGGGATCGATCTGATGACGGCTTATTATAAGATGGAATCGTTAGAACATTTGGCAAAAATCATGAACTATGCATCGAGCCTGGGGAAGATGGATGAAATCCCGCAGGACAAGGTCCGGGTGCTTGAAGGGATGAGACAGAAGTACGGCATTCATGGCAGACAGCCCAAGTCAACCGTATAATTCGGAAATCAAACCGGGAACAGCGAAAAGCATCTTCCTTCAGCTTGACGAGGGAAGATGCTTATTGCTGTCAATGCCGTCTCAGTCACGAACCGCAGCCAAGCCGGAGATTTCCCGCAAAATTTCATCCTTGATCTGATCTATCCGGCGGAAATCCGTGGACTGGGCATAGATTTGCTCCAGTTCATCCTGAAGCGATTTGGCCTGCGCCAGGTGCTGTATGGATGCTTTCATTTGTACGGCGTACCGCGCTTTGATGCCGCTTAACGCATCCGCATGGGCTTCGTCCGTACCCGGTTGGATGCAGCGCTTATACATATCCACGATCTCGTCGGAAGCGCGGTCGGGATCATACTCATGCGGCGCCGTGCTGTCAAAAATGGCGAAGCCCAACTCCCGCACGATGACCATATCCAGACTGTTCGGGTCGAAGCCGCAGTGGTAGATTTCCACATCGAAGCCGCGTTCCATCCCTGCGGCCGCGAGCTTTTTCAGCAGGGTGGACTTACCTGAACCGGCCCGGCCTTTAATGAAGTACCTTTTCAGATTTTCGGTCAGATTCGGAACAAAATCGACCGCGCCTTTCGGAGTGGCCGCTCCCAAAAAACGGTGGTCTACCCGGCTCCGCTTCTCCAATCTCCGATCACCGTAGAGGAGCTGTATATACTCATTCGTCAGTTCATCGGCTGCTTGAAAATTCATGTTGGCGATATAAACCGTTTCCCATTCATCATGAATGCGCAGCGCTTCCGCAAACCCGGCATATGCGCGTTCATGGGCCTGCTGAATGGTCTCATGCAGGAGTTCGATCTCCGTTTGCCGGGCGGTAAGCCGTGCCGCATCCACGGTCTCTTCCAAGTTCACGTATCGCACAACCGTCCCCGGCTCCAGGGGTTCTATTTCACGCAGGGCCGTCCCATCGATGACTCCCGCCTTTAGAGCGGGGATAATCAAACCGTCCAGCGCGTCATTGTCCGAAGGGCTATGAATCAGCCAGATATCATAGCCCTCCTCAGCCAAGCGGCTTCCTATCGTCCGAATCAAACTCGATTTTCCTGTCACCGGCCCCCCTTTTAAAATAAAAAGCCGCTCCAGACCTTGTATGGATGAATCGAACAGGTTGGCAAAGCCGCGAGCGGTATTTCCGCTCGCATAGAAGTTTTCGACGATTCCACTCATCACCGTCACACCTTTCCGGGCTAATGTCATGGCGCATAGTTTATCGTATGACAACCCTGTCAAAAGGGTGCAGGAGAACTCAGCGTTATCCATGGAGCCTAAGTATCCTTTTTCAACCGGGGGAGATATAATGATAATAGAGTGATAGATTTCCAATACTACATAATACAGGAGTGGTCTAGCGTATGTATAGCGGTTTTTTGAGAGGCTTTATGCACCGGCACGAATCTCCGGTTCAATATATATTGCGGCTGGATGAAAACGAAGTTCAACTGAATGACTGGATTGGAGAGCAGCTTGAAATCCGGTTTTTACATGAAATCCGATGCATTCATTGCAGCAGAAAAATAAAAAAAACATATAATTCCGGCTACTGCTATCCATGCTTTATCGCTTTAGCCGAAAATGACCTGTGCATCGTAAAACCGCATGAATGCCACTTTGATCAAGGAACATGCAGGGATGAAGCTTTCGCCCAAACCCATTGCATGGTTCCGCACTATGTTTATCTGGCGGTAAGCAGCGGTCTCAAGGTGGGTCTGACCCGAAAGGGCAACCAAATGAAGCGCTGGACGGATCAAGGAGCCGTACAGGCGATTCCGATTGCCGAGCTGCCGACAAGAAAGCTTGCGGGAGAGCTGGAATTTGAGCTCAGCAAGCATGTGATGGACAAAACGGACTGGCGCAAAATGCTGAAGGGCGAAGTCAGCGAGATTGAACTGCTTCAAAGCAGAGATGAAATTCTCGCTCACGTTCCGGAAGCCTTTAAGCCGTATCTGCTCGACGACACGAAGGTATTTGAATTCCTCTATCCGCAATTGGAGCCGGTTCAGAAAATCAAGACGTATGACCTGGACAAATCACCGGTCATTACGGATCGTCTGATCGGCATCAAGGGCAGCTACCTCATGTTCGGGCAGGCGGTCATGAATGTAAAAAAGTTCAGCGGATACAGAGTATCCATATCGCGCGGCGTTGAGCAGGCGGCGCAGTAATATTCCGGATACTCCCGAAAGCCAAAAGCACGATACACCTGAACCTGGTTGTATCGTGCTTTTCATTATCCTTCCTGCGCCCATTCCTTGAGGATGCGGTCACGCGGAAGGAAGAAGGTCAGCAGGCCGATCAGCGGAAGGCAGCTGACCATCTGCATGACCGCGGGAAGGTGCAGGATGTCGATCAGTCCGCCGAGCGCCACGGCTCCCAGTGCCCCGAGACCGAAGGCCAAACCCGTGATGAGTCCGGATACGGTGCCAATCTTGCCCGGGATCAGTTCCTGAGCGTAAACGACTGTGACGGAGAAGCTCGACAAGAGGATAAACCCATTGATGAGCAGAATGACGTACGCCCAGAATGCATTGGCATAAGGCAAAAGCACAGCCAGCGGCGCGGAGCCTACCATGGAGAAGAAGATCAGGTTGCGCCGTCCGAATCTATCGGACAGCGGACCGCCCATGAAGGTGCCGAGCGCGCCCGCCGCGGCGAACAGGAAGATGTAGATTTGGGCCTTTTCCAAAGGAATGCCGAACTTTTCCATCAAGTAAAACGGATAATAAATGGTCACGCCCGCATGATACCAAGACCGGGCGAACACGAGAAAAATCAATGTCACGACGGCGAAAGTGATTTGTTTTTTGCGCAGAGGACTCATCACCCGTACGCCGTTCTTTTTTGCGGCGGGCCGATGAGCCGCGATATACCCGCTGTACCAGCGGGAAATGAAGAGCTGGACAAGAATGGCCATTCCGGCTACGGCTGTGAACCAGATCGCTCCGAATTGTCCGAGCGGTACGAAGATAAGGGCAGTCATGATCGGAGCCAAGGATTGGCCCGAGTTGCCGCCGACCTGAAAGATCGATTGCGCTAGTCCGCGCCTAGAGCCCCCGGCCATGTATGCCACGCGCGAGCCTTCCGGGTGGAAAACGGCGGAGCCGAGTCCGACGAACAGCACGGACAGCAGAACCATCCAATACGTCGGCGCCAGAGCCAATCCCAATACCCCGATGAAGGTGAACCCCATTCCCAGGGGCAGCATGTAGGGAGAAGGGCGGCGATCCGAATAAAGGCCGATGACCGGCTGCATGACCGAAGCGGTCATGTTTAACGCAAACACAATAAGACCAGTCTGCATGTAGGTCAAATTCATGGAATCCTTCAAAATAGGCAGAATCGCCGGTATAATCGATTGAATCGAATCGTTGAACAAATGAACTAAACTGATGGCAAGCAGTATGCGGAATACGGTTGGTTTCACGTTGGACTCCGGGGCCTTCTGAAAGACCGGTCCTGAAGCCGCTGCTCCGGTTTGTACCTGCATGGCAGGAAGCTCCTTTCCCGATTAGGTGCTAACGGCCTAATCCTTCCGTTTCGTTGTTCCGAGCGCTTCTCCCATGGCAACCCTGCTGCCGACCTTCAAATCCTGGCGCGGGTTAAAGGTGCCCGATTCGGTCAGCAGCACGACGGTGGATCCAAATTCGAAGTAGGCTAACTCGTCGCCGCGGTTTAGCTCTGCCGGAAGCGGGGTAACGTATTGGATGCTGCTCACATTCAGCGCCCCTACCTTCACGACGGCGACTTCCCCGGTTTCATGCTGAATATACGTAATCAACCGCTCATTGCGGCTGAGAACCCGGCGCATATGCTTGAGTCCGAAATCGTTCACCGGATATACCTTGCCTGCGACATGCTCCTTCTCCAGAATCGTCCCTGTTACGGGCGAATGGATCCGGTGATAGTCGGTAGGACTCAAATACAAGACAAAATAGAATCCGTGTTTGTAATTGATCGTGCGGGGACTTTGATTAAGCAGCTCATCAATCGTATAGTCCTGGCCTTTGACATTGACGATCAACCCCTCCTGAACGCCGCCCATTCCTGTAATCAGGGCATCGACGGGACTGACCACCGTATCCGGCGTTTCATCGATCGGACGCAATCCGCTTTTTAACCTGCGGGTAAAAAAATCATTTAAAGAAGCATACTCATGAACCGCTTTTTCCGCATCCTGTTCGCGAATGCCATAAGTACGAATAAAGCGTGGAATCAATGCTTTGCTGGCTCTGGATTTGGCGAATGCCCCTGTCAGCTTTGATACGGTCTTGCGCGAAGAAAGCTCGGTCAGAAGCCGGAATAGCGAAATCTTCATAATCGAAAGGTTCACCTGTTTTCTCTTCATAATGTTAAGTAAGCGAATCTAACGCTTATCTTGACACAGAACGAAGCACAAAGCAAACATAAATCGACCCTTAAAAAGGAAGAAAAGCTCCTAAAGGAGCTCCCTTGTCAACTTATAACTACAGATTAAGCCTAATAGGCGTTTTTTTGTATTCTCCGCAGGTGAGGCAAGCGGCCAGGTTCACCTGAATCGGTTGGCATGAACCGGAGTATTTGGTGCAGTACACGGGTGTTTTGTACAGAGGGTCGGGAGAAACCATGGTGCAGTAAGAGCAGTCGGATACCATCTCTGCAGTGATCAAGCTTTCTGCTTCCCGTTCCATTGAAATCATTCCATCCATTCCTTCTCACCCTTCCGTAAAGATAGCGCTTCCAATAAAAGGCGTCTCCGAATAAAAATTTAAAACGCTAGGCAAGGATTATTGTAGCAGAAGAGGTAAGTATTGGCTATAGAGTTTTTGCGATATCTCGGTATTGACAAATATTTCAATCGTGATAATATGATGTATATCACTAGGGGAGCCGAATAGGCTGAGATTGGATCAATAGATCCTAGACCCTCTGAACCTGATCTGGGTTATACCAGCGTAGGAAAGTGGAGATCATTGGCGCACACGCCTTTATTTGTGCCTATATGGCCGCTTCCTTCATTGGGGAGCGGCCTTTTTGGCGTCATTCTCCCCAAGGCTCCCGTGAAATAATAGAAAAGGAGAGGGGATACCATGTCCAAACAATTGAAACTGACGGATATTTTGGTCACGGTCGTCATTGCGGTTGTGTTCAGCATCATTTATCGGGTATGGACCGACATCTACAATCTGGCCAAGCTTCCGGGTATTCAGCTTGATCAATTGATGTACGGTATGTGGTTTATGGCGGCGACCGTTGCGTTCCTGATCATCCGCAAGCCCGGGGTGGCATTTCTGGCGGAAGTGGCCGCAGCCTCTGGCGAGCTGATCACCGGTTCGCCATACGGAGTCGAACTGCTTACCTACGGAGTGCTGCAGGGGATTGGCGCCGAGCTGGTTTTCGCTGCATTCCTGTATCAGCGCTACTCCGCGGCCGCAGCCGGTCTGGCCGGGGTTGCGGCTGGCGCAGGCGCGCTGGCGCTCGATTTTTTCAAAGGCTATCTCATCGAATTGCAAACCTGGAATCTTATTCTTTACATCGTCATGCGGTTTATCGGCGGCTATCTCTTCTGCGGGCCTCTGGCCTACCTGATGGTGAAGGCATTGGAGAAAACCGGAGTCACCCAGCTTGTGCGCCCGGCAACCGCCGAAGATTATCAGGCTCTGGACAGGAAGAACGTGCATTGAACGGGGCGGACTGCGCTGTCGCCTGGGTTTCGCGGCTTAGGCTGAAATTTCCCGGCAGTTCGTCGCTTTTGTTCGACGATTTGACGGCGGGCGTGCCCGCAGGGCAAAAGGTGCTGCTGCTTGGCCCAAGCGGCTGCGGCAAATCCACGCTTCTGCAGGTTTGGAGCGGGCTGATCCCGGATGCGCTGGAGGTGCCGCTCAAATATGAAGACATCGGTATTCCGCATTCGTGGGGATATTTGTTCCAGGACCCCGACGCCCAGTTCTGCATGCCCTATGCAGATGAAGAGATTGCATTTGTGCTTGAGAATATCGGGGTGCCTCACGAACGGATGCCGGAGACAATCAGGCGATGCCTGGAGCAGGTCGGGCTGGTGCTGGATGATCCGCATGTGCCGATTGCTTCGCTTTCCGGGGGAATGAAGCAGCGGCTGGCTATCGCTTCGCTGCTGGCGCTCGAGCCGGACGTCTGGTTTCTCGACGAGCCAACGTCGCTACTCGACCCGGAAGGGACGGCGGAGGTATGGCAAGCCGTGAAACAAGTCGCTCATGATAAGACGGTCATTATCGTAGAGCACAAAATTGACGAGATTGTAGATTTCGTCGACCGGGTGATCCTCTTTGACGCTCACGGGCGCATTGCGGCAGACGGAAGGCCGGAGCAGATTTTCCGGGATTTTAAGCCGAAGCTCAAGGAATACGGAATTTGGTATCCTGGCGTGTGGGAAGACGAAGAGGACCGGTTCCCAAAAGATAACGACCGATTCATAAGCGGTACACCCGGGGAGATGGAGCCGTTGGTCCGGCTCCGCGGATTTACCGGTTACCACGGGAAGGCGCCGAAAATCGAAGCCGCCTCGGCAGCCCTGTATCCCGGGGATTGGGTTGCCGTGGTGGGGGAGAACGGCGCGGGCAAAAGCACACTGCTTCAGTCCCTAATGCAGTTGATTCCAACGCGCGGCGACTATGTGCTTGCAGGAGGGCCGGTTCGAGGCTTCGACGACGTCTCCGACATGGCGGCTTATGTTTTTCAAAACCCGGAGATGCAGTTTGTGACCCACAGCGTTTATGATGAGTTGGCCTTTAATTTCAGGCGTGACAGGGATTCCGAAGAAACGATCCGGGTGAAAACGGAGGAGCTTCTGCAGCGGTTCGGCCTCGATCAGCACCGCAATCTGCATCCGTATCAGCTGTCGCTCGGGCAGAAGCGCCGACTCAGTGTAGCGGCGGCGACGGTGAAAGCCCAGCGGCTTGTCCTGCTTGACGAGCCCACCTTCGGCCAGGATGCCGCAAATACGTTCGCGCTGCTGGAGATGCTGGAATCATGGCGCCGGGAAGGGATCGCCATCGTCATGGTCACGCATGATCTGGAAATTGTAAGAAGGCTTGCCACCCGGGTATGGGAGGTACGGCAGGGTCGTCTTGCCGCCGAGCTCAGTCCCAAAGAATATGCAAGCCGATTCGCTGCGGCATGCCCGCCGCTCACCGCAGAACTAAGGAGTTGAGGGGCTTTGTCATGGTCTTACAGGGAAACGTGGCTGCACCGCGTCAACCCCGCCTTTAAGCTGATCGTCTCCATCGGCATGTTTATGGTCGTACTGCTGACACATCATTTGAATGTTCTGATCCATGTGACCTGGATGCTTGCGCTTTTGTTCTTTGCAGCAGCCGGCCACCCGGTGCGCCGGCTGCTGCTTTTGACGCTGCCCTTTGCACTGATGTTCGTCTCCTCCGCGACGTCCATGGTATTTTTTGGCAAAGGGGAAACAACCTGGTTGCGCTGGGGTCTCATCCATATTACGGAGGAAAGCTTTTATCGCGGCATGCACATCGGGCTGAAATCGGTTAATATGGCGCTGATCGGCCTGTTGTTCGGACTGACGACAAGCCCCGTCCGGTTGTTTTATTCCCTTATGCAGCAGGTGCGGCTGCCGGCCAAGTATGCTTACAGCTTTATGGCCGCAATGCGGCTTTTGCCGATGGTGGCCAGCGAGTACCGGACGCTTCAGATGGCGCTCAAGGTCCGCGGTGTGAAGAGAGCCAAAGGGATCCGGGGCTGGATGGAATCACTGAACAGGTATGCCATACCGCTGTTGGCTCAAAGCATTCGCCGGGCCCAGAGAATCGCGGTGGCTATGGAGGCCAAGCGTTTCTCCTCGGCCAAGCGGCGGTCCTATTATTACCTGATCGGATGGTCGGCGCGGGACGGGCTTCTGGCCGGTGTAATGCTGCTGATCTGCCTCGCGGCGTTCTGGCTCGGACGGGATTTCCCGTATTTCAACATAGGGGATGTTAGAACGGGATAGGTAAGGCGGTTAACGAATCTTACGGGAAGAAATGGAGAGGATTACTTATGAAATTTTCCGAACACCTTCGCCAGGCGGCAGATGCCAGCTGGCAGGCCAGCTTCGAGCATCCGTTCATTCGCGGAATCGGCGACGGTACGCTGCCGTTGGACTGCTTTCGTCATTATGTTCTGAACGACGCCTATTATTTGTCCCAGTTTGCAAGGATTCAGGCCTTAGGGGCTGCCAAGGCAAACGATTTATACACGGTGAACCGCATGGCTGTACATGCACAGGGTACATATAGTGCAGAGCTGGCGCTGCATGAAAAGTTTGCGAAGCTTCTCGGAATCACCGAAGAGGAACAAAAAGCGTTCGAGCCGGCGCCGACGTCTTATGCGTATACGTCGCATATGCTCCGGGCGGCGTACACCGGACAGCTGGGCGATATTATTGCCGCCATTCTGCCGTGCTACTGGCTCTATTACGAGATTGGAAAGAGACTTGCAGGCTGCACGCCGGAGGAGCCGATTTACCGGGAATGGATCGCCGCGTACGGCGGTGAATGGTTCCGCGAGCTGGTGGAGGAGCAAATCGCAAGAATCGATGACATCGCGGAGCAGGTGACGCCGCAGGATCGGGAGCGGATGCGCAATCATTTTGTGATCAGCAGCCGGTATGAATATATGTTCTGGGATATGGCTTACCGTAAAGAAGCCTGGCCGGTATAATACGAAACCGCAGCGGTTAGCGCTGCGGTTTTTTATCGTTTTGTCTAAACGCCTGGCTGCTGTCCGCCATCGATAACGATTTCCGTACCCGTTATCGACGGGACGCGATCGGACACCAGCAGCAGCGCCATTGCCGCGATTTCTGCGGGATTTACGACATGGCCCAGCGGAATGTTGGCGCTCTGCTCCGCGATTTGAGCATCTACCGTGATTCCCTTGGCCTTCGCATGCTGCTCCGCCATCCTGTGCATGCGTTCCGTAGCCGTGATGCCGGGCGAAATCGCGTTAATTCTGACATTGGATCGGGCCAGTTCCTTGGAGATCCCTCTTGTAAAGTTCAGCAGAGCCGCGTTGGCGGTACTGCCGGCAAGAAACGTAGGGCCCGGTGTACGTCCCGCTGCTCCGACAATGTTGACGATGCGCCCGTCACCTTGACGGATCATGTGCGGGGCGGTTTCCTTGACCATGCGGATGTAGCCGAGCAGCTTCAAATTCCACGCTTCCAGGAAGGCTTCCTCAGGCATCTCAAAAAACGATCCGGCCTTAGCCGATCCGGCATTGTTGATCAAAATATCGATGCGGCCAAAACGCTCCATCGCGGCGGACACCGTTTGCTTCACGGTCTCCGGCTCGCGTAAATCTCCCTTCACTGTGACGATGCGCGAAGCGTCCTTCTCCGGATCACCTTCAAGAATTGCGGCAGCGGCTTGCTCCATGCGCTCCGGGTCCCTCGCGACCATGACAATGGAAGCGCCCTCATCAAACAACGCTTTAGAGCAGGCCCATCCGATTCCGGCGCTTGCTCCCGTAACAATGGCTATTTTCCCGCCAAGTCCTAAATCCATCCCATTCTCCTCCTTTATTGGCTGGGGCTTCTTGCTTCCTTCTATTTTACAACATATGCCTGCTTCCGGCAGTTGAAAATTTGAAAGTATGATACATCCAAAGGGCAGGGCCAGTTCTTCGCCTTATTAATCGTTCACGAATGCTTAACATCTAATGTGACTTAAATCATAGTTGGGGATGAAAAGCAAATTTTACAATGTATACATCAAATACTTCCGGGAAGAAGGAGGAAAAGACGATGACAAAGCCGCAAAACGTGACGAGGCATGAACATTACCAAATGACGCCATCTCAAGGGAAGCATAGTGAAGAATCGTTAAAAGGCACCTTTGTATCCGTGATGCTGCTCGGATTGTTCTTGGTGCTGTCTTGGGTCGGTGTGTTTCTGTTGTTCATGGCAAGACACTAGAGGAGAAGGAGTCGAACTTACATGCACATTCATCGATTGGAAAAAATTTGGCTGATATTCGGCATATCCATGCTTGGCCTGTTTTTGACCGTTGTGGGGGTTGGCGCTTTCGCGCTGGGGATGGAGCCTCCCGGCGATCATCGTCATACCGTAGATCCGGAGAAGCTCAGCACGACCGCACCGTTCGACAAGCCGGGTTTAAAGCAAATCGGGGATCAGGAGTACGAAGCCAATCTCGTGGCGTTTGCCTTCGGATACTCGCCTGATCAAATGGAAATACCGCTCGGGGCGAAGGTTCATTTTCAAATCACCAGCCAGGACGTCGTACACGGATTTCAAGTCAATGGAACGAACATCAACATGATGGTGGTGCCCGGGGAAGTGAACCGGCTAACCTACACGTTCACCAAGCCCGGGGAATATTTGGTGCTTTGCAATGAATACTGCGGGGCGGCGCATGAAGTGATGATGATGAAAATCGTTGTTAAATAAGACAGCCGGCCGACATGAAGGAGTGTATACGATGATTAACGATATCAAGCGTTTTGACAGCCGGGATTCCGCGCTGGTGCTTGCTCATATTTTGTTCGCCTTTTTCGCCCTGTTTCTGGGCGGTGTAGCGGGCGTGCTTCAAGGACTGGTGCGCGGGGGAATGATCCATCTTCCGATGGAGATCGGCTACTATCAACTGCTTACGGCGCATGGTCTACTGATGGCGTTAGTGTTCACCACCTATTTCATTATCGGCTTTATGCTTGCAGGGATTGCACGGACGCTGGGAGGGCACCTGCTGCCGATTGCCCGTAAGCTGGGCTGGCTGGGCTACGGACTGATGACGTTCGGCACGATCCTGGCCACCATTCTGATTTTGTTGAATAAGGCGACCGTGCTTTACACCTTTTACGCCCCGATGAAAGCATCGCCCTGGTTCTACATCGCGCTGGTTTTCGTTGTGGTCGGCAGCTGGATGAGCGGCCTCGGCATTTTTATCAACTACCGCTATTGGAAAAAGACGCATCGCGGCCAAACGACGCCGCTGTTCGCTTATATGGCCGTCATCACGATGCTCTTGTGGATTATTGCTACGCTGGGGGTTGCCGTTGAGGTGCTGTTCCAGCTCATTCCGTGGTCGTTCGGATGGGTGGACACCGTCAATGTGGTGCTCAGCCGTACATTGTTCTGGTATTTCGGCCACCCGCTTGTTTACTTCTGGCTGCTGCCGGCATATATGTGCTGGTATTGCGTCATCCCCAAGGTCATCGGCGGCAAAATATTCAGCGATGCCTTGGCCAGACTATCCTTCATTATGTTTTTGATATTCTCTATTCCGGTCGGGTTCCACCATCAGCTGATGGAACCGGGGGTTTCTAACATCTGGAAGTTTGTGCAGGTGATTCTGACGTTTATGGTGGTTATTCCTTCCTTGATGACGGCGTTCTCGCTGTTTGCCACCTTCGAATTGCACGGACGCTCCGTCGGCGCCAAAGGGCTGTTCGGCTGGTTTAAGAAGCTGCCATGGAAGGACGTGCGCTTTTTCGCCCCGTTCATGGGCATGCTGATCTTTATTCCGGCGGGGGCCGGCGGCTTGATTAACGCAAGCCATCAGCTGAATGCGGTCATCCACAACACGCTCTGGGTTACAGGACACTTTCATTTGACGGTAGCTTCCAGCGTCGCATTGACCTTCTTCGGCATTACTTATTGGTTGATACCGGCGATTCTTGGCCGCCAGATGACACCGCTCATGCATCGTCTCGGCATCATTCAAACCGTGATTTGGGCAGTAGGCATGTTCTTCATGTCAGGCTCGATGCACTCCGTCGGTTTGCTCGGATCGCCCCGGCGTACGGCATTCACTACCTATCAGGATCATCCGGATGCCATCATGTGGATTCCTTATCATGTGGTGATGGCGATTGGTGGAACGATTTTGTTCGTCGGCGTCGTGTTGATGATCATCAACATCGTCATGCTGCTCAGCGCGCCGAAGGGGGAGACCGAATTTCCGATTGCCGAGGTCAGCGAGCAGGCGGAAAAAACACCGGCCGTCTTCGAACGCTGGGGCGTGTGGATCGGCGTGCTGGTCGTCTTGATTCTCGTGGCTTACGCGATTCCGGTAACAGAGATGATCACCAATCCCGGAGTCGGCGCCAAAGGCTTCGTCACCTGGTGATGTTCGGTATACCGAATAGCATTACTTCTAAAGCTTTCGCCCATGGCTTTTGCCCCGGCGGAGGCTTTTTTTCTGTTGAGCGGAATTAATAAAATCTTTATATCGCTTTTACACTCCGCTAATCCAATTCGATTATGATAATGATGTCTAGACACCCGCTGACCACAGCTGACGCTTCCAAGCGTTGGCTATATTAGGGGAGGATGGGATTGGTATGGGAAAGAAAAGGATCCGAAGCTGGCTGTTGGCCCTCGTCATCACGCTGGGAGTGGCGGGAAGCGCATGGCCTCCGGCCGTACAGGCGGCTTCCGCCGCCGAGCTCGCTGCACATTGGGCGCCGGAGTTTTATCAGGATGTAAACGCAACCTACGGCTATGAAGCGGACTACATCACCAATTTTAATTATGACGGGGATTGGAAGGGCAATAACAACTGGGAAAATCTTTATTCATATCCGTTGAAAGCCTATGCCTACTATTCCGTGGTGGAAACCGTAACGCATTATTTTATCGGCTACTATGTGTACCATCCCCGCGATGACGGACCGTTGACGCTGGACCGGCATGAAAACGATCTGGAAGGCGTGCTGCTGGTCATTCGCAAGGATGGCTCATCCTACGGTGCGTTTCAATTGATGGAAACCTGCGCGCACAACCAGTTTTATCAGTACACCAACGATCCTTCCATTACGACGGGTACGGATAATGTGGACGGAGGCGTGCTGTTTAACGGCTCGCATCCGAAAGTGTTTATTCAATCCAACGGGCAAAGCCCATTGGGCGGACACGGGGTTTATGCCTACGACGGGAGCTCTGCGCCCGGAGGCGACGGCATCGTATATCAACCCGGCACGACAGCGGATGTAGTAACGGATGCAACAGGCAATTATACCAACAAATACGAATATGCTCTGCTGTCCTTTAATGATTTCTGGGACCGGCGCACCGACATTGGCGACGGGAAAACGTTCGGCGCGTGGGGGAAACTGGACGGGGATACATACGGCACGGACGCCGCCGCCATGCCGTGGGTGTGGGATGATGCAGACGACGGTCCGACATTCAAAGGCGATTTTTTAAGCGACCCGGCTCATATGGTCGATACGCATGTAAACGGATTGGGGGATTTCTCCCATCAATATGTGAATCATTCTTATTATACGCACAGGCTTCAGGTCTCCAGCGTAACCAGTCAGGCTGACCGGGACCCGTTTGGGGGCAAAAGCGATATCTATGTGAAGTGGCAAGCAAACGGCAACAGTGTAAGCGATGACCGGCTATGGAAAAAGAACGATGCACCGATTGGCTCGGTTTATCAAGTGCTTTGGGGAACGGTGGATGCCGTACTCGGCGGCCAGTATAGTTCCGCTTATAACGACCGCTATGTCACCGAGCCGGCAGGTACGGAGATGAAACTGCTCGTCAACGACTCGGACGGTACGAGCGGAGACGACGAAATGGGGTTCCTGAGCGCTTTGCCCGGTGTGGGTCAAACCGTCAACTGGAACAACGCCGATACTTCAAACGGCCAGGCGAGAGTAACGGCAGAGATACAAGCGGTAAGATAAATCCAGGGAGGCCGAAAGGCTTCCTTTTTTCGTTACGGTTTGTTACGATTTAAAAAAACGAAAGCGAAGAGAAACGATATGGCACACGAGTATATCCGAATAAAGGAAGAATTGGAGAGACAAATGGAGTCCGGTGAGCTTGTCGCAGGAGAGAAACTGCCTTCGGAGCCGGAAATGGCCCGCAGATTCGGTGTAAGCCGTGAAACGTTCCGTTCCGCAGTAAAGCAGTTGGAACGGGAAGGGAAGCTTCGCGTCAGCAAGGGGATCGGCCGCTTCGTCACGCGGCCGCAGGATTCGATCCCCAGCAGCTTGGACCGTTTGAGCTCCACATCGGAGATGATCCGTTCTTCCGGTTTAGGGGAAGGCGAGTATCAGGAATCGATTCGAACGGTTCCATGCGAACCGGAGTGGGCCGGCTTTCTTCATATCGAGTCCGGCGACCCGGTTGTCGTCAGCGAGAGAATACGGACGGCCGGTGGAGAGCCGGTATCGTTCAATATCAATATTTTGCCTTACGCCATTTCAGGGGAGGCATTCAAGCGAAGGCGATTGCACGGCTCCTTAATGCGTTTTCTCGAAGAGGAGTGCGGCATTCGTATTGTCAGCGCCAATACCGAGCTGATCGTACCGGCGCCATCCGACGTCCATGCGGCCAAGCTCAGGCTAACGGAAGAAACGCCCGTACTTCTGCTGAAGCAAACGCACTACGACGAGGATTTTCTGCCTGTCTTGTTTTCGTACGATTATTTCCGCAACGACGTGTTCAAGTTTTGGATCAAGCGCACCCGGTAAGGGGCGCTTTTTTTGGTTGCGTCACAAAAGCCGTACGGTTTGGGTACTTTTACTAATTCTTCACATCCATTTGACACTCTGCTAATAATCTCTGAGCATAATGTGATTAGTGGGTGTCTAGACAACAATCCATTAAAAAAGGTCTAAGGATGGGGAAAATGAGAAAAATTCGAAGCCTATCAGTTGTATGCTTGCTCACTGCGGCCATGCTGTCCGGCTGCGGACAAACGGCGCCTGCGGCGTCGATAACCACTTCCGGTACGGAAACGAAACCGGCGGATACGCCCAAACAGGCGGAAAACAAACCGCTTCAAGTCAGCTTGGCGGTTGCGGGCGACACCGTTATGACGGATCTGATGGAAAAAGCTGTCGCCCCCGATTTCAAAAAGAAATATGAGGGAGCCGAAGTTGCGGTGGTCGGAACAGGTCCCGGAGATGCGGGATCGCAAAAAATTGTGGAAAAGCTGAAGGCGCAAAAAGACGCAGGCAAAAAAGAATGGGATATCGATGTAGCCATCGTACACCAAAACCTGATGAAGCAAATGATAGATAATGATTTGCTGGACAAATGGGTGCCGCAATCCGCCAATAAGCAGTACGTGACCTCTTCGGACAGCAAAAACAGCCTCGGTACGAATGTGGAGGGATATGTGATCCCGATGTTCCACAGCCAAGTGGCGATCGCTTACAATCCGGACAAGGTGAAGCAGCCTCCGGCCAGTTTTGAGGAATTGGCCGCCTGGATCCAGGCGAATCCCAAGCGCTTCGGCTACAACGGTATCAAGAACGGCATGAGCGGAGTAGCGTTCACGACCGCTTACGTCTACTGGAAAACAGGCGATTACAAAACGTTATCCGAGGGTCCTTACAATGCGGAGCTGGAGAAAAAATGGCCGGATATCATGAAGGAGCTCAAATCGCTGCCCGCGACCATCACCAACGGCAATAACGGTACGCTGGATATGCTGAACCGGGGCGAAATCGATATGGGCCCGGTTTGGGTCGACATGTTCTATACCTGGATAGACGAAGGACGTTTGAATCCGAACCTGAGGCTTAAGGTGATTGAACCGGGTCTGCCTGGCCAGCCGATGTACGTTGTGATCACGAAGAACGCCAAAAACAAGGAAGCGGCATTGGCCTTCGCCGATTTCCTTACATCTCCCGAAATTCAGGCAAAATATATTGTGGATAAAAACAGCTGGTACCCCGGTATCGACGCGAATGCCGTCATGGCCAACGTGAGCGAGCAGGGAAAGCAAAAGCTGTTTAAAGACGTCACGGCGGAGGATCTCAGCAAACGAGGCCAATCGTTTCCGATCTCGCAGTTCTTTACGAACTTGCAGTCGGCTTACGAAAAGAATTGAGACGGAAATCAGGGGTGCAATGGATGAAACTTGAAAGCAGCACGCCATCTTGGTTTAGCCCTGCTATCATTCACCGGTTGGCGGGGGCGGCGCTTGCCGCTCCTCCCGTCGGTCTTGTAGCTGTGCTGTTCGTCTATCCTTTTGTTCTCTCCGTGGCGGCGAGCCTGAGGACGGACCAGGGGGAATGGACGACAGCCCATTATCGGGAAGCCTTCGCTTTATACACAGGAGATTTGTGGTATACGTTATGGGTCTGTGCGGTCAGCTTGCTTTTGCTCCTGCTGGTATCCGTACTTCTCGGAGGCGTATTGCGTTTGCATGCCAGTCCGTTTATCGAGTTTTTGTTCAAAATTCCGCTGTTTGTTCCCTTTGTGGTGGTGGGCCATGCAATGCGCGTTTTTCTGGCTCCGCACGGAACGCTGAATTCGATGTTCATGTCGCTCGGGTTGTTCAATCCGGATTCCCTTCCTTCCATCGCTTTCAATACCGCCGGCTTAATTCTGGCCTTAGTCTGGAAAAATATCGGGTTCTCTCTGCTGCTCGTCATGGGTGCGTTCCGTGCCGTAAATCCGAGCTATTTGGAAGCGGCCCGCAATGTAGGGGCGGGGGGCCTTCGATTGATAAAAGATATTCTGGTGCCTATGAGCACGGGCTCGATCGGCGTCGTTGCCGTTCTGACGTTCACCTCGATGATGGGCAGCTTCTCCATTCCGGCGATGATGGGCAGCGGCAGCGGCAGCCAAATGCTCATGATCGATCTTTATTATCAAATGGTATATCAGCACAACAACGGAGTAGCGAATGCGCTCGGCGTGCTGTCTTATCTTGTTTCCATGGGTGCCGCCATCTATTACGTCAGGAGAGTGGCCAAAGTATGAATTCGACTGTTCAACCCGGAGCTCTGCCGTCGTCTTCCGGCGCTTCCCGGCTCGTTTCCGGCTATGGTCTGCTGCAAATCTCTCTCAGGCTGGTCGCCTATGCAGCCGCATTGTTCGTGATATTGGGGCCGCTGACAAGCCTTCTTCTGTGGTCGTTGGCGGAAAAATGGTTTTGGCCTCATCCGCTGCCGAACCAATGGGGCCTGCTCTATTGGCGGAAAGTATTCGAAGGAAAGATGCTGCAGTCCCTTATACTCAGCTTTGAAACGGCGCTGCTCGTCACTTTGCTGTGTCTTCTGGTGTCGGTACCGCTCTCCTACATCATCGCACGCTGCCGGATTCCGGGACGAACCCTTCTTTTGCTGCTGTTTTTGCTGCCGCAGGCGTTTCCCCAGCTCCCGGTATTTACGAACACCATGGTGCTCATGTACAAATGGGATCTTGTAGGAACGCTGACGGGCGTCATATTGATTCATCTGGTAGGCGCCGTTGTCTTTTCGGTGTGGACCATGGTATCGGTGTTCCAGTCGATCTCGCCTGCTCTTGAGGAGGCGTCCATCATGCTGGGAGCGTCGCGGCTGTATACTTTTTTTCATATCGCGCTTCCGCTTTCCCTGCCGGGCATGATCGCTTCCTCCTTGCTCGTCTTCCTGTATTCGCTTGATGAATTTACGGGCAGTCTGCTGATCGGCGCGCCGTTCATGGTGACCATGCCTATATTTATGTACAATGCGGCGAACGGATACGAGATGCAGGTGGCGTCCGTGACGGCCATTCTGCTGATGCTTCCCGGCATCGTATTGCTCCTGCTGCTGCAACGATTTATGAAATCGGAATATTTGAGTGCTTTCGGGAGGGTATGACCTATGCAGATCCATATTCAGGGCTTGACCAAAAACTATGCCAAAAGCCGCGGCATCACAGGTATCGATCTGCTGCTGCCGCAGCGGGGATTGACCGCTATCGTGGGTCCGAGCGGCTGCGGCAAAACAACGCTTTTGCGCACATTGGCCGGGTTCCTTCAACCGGATAGCGGAAGCATTCATTTCGGCGAAAGGGATGTGACGAGGGCAACCCCGCAGGAGCGGGGGGCCGCGATGGTGTTTCAAAACTACGCGCTGTGGCCGCACATGTCGGTGTTCGACAACGTGGCTTACGGCTTGAAGCTGCGAAAGATTCCCCCCAAGGAGCGGGAGGAAAAGGTATTTGACGTCTTGCGCCGGGTGGAGATTGATCTGACGGAGGTCCGCAAGAGAAAGCCTCAGCAGTATTCGGGAGGGCAGCAGCAGCGGATCGCCCTGGCTCGGGCCCTCGTTGTGCAGCCGGATCTGCTGCTGATGGATGAACCGTTGTCCAATCTGGATGCGAAGGTGAGGCAGCGGCTTCGCGTGGAAATCCGCAGCATCCAACAAGCCTTCGGCATAACGGCGCTGTATGTGACGCATGATCAGGAAGAAGCGTTGTCTATGGCGGATTATGTGGTCGTGATGAATGAAGGACGGATCGAACAGGCGGGTACGCCGGAAGAGGTATACCGCAAGCCGGCGACCTATTTTACCGCTCAATTTCTGGGAGAGAGCCATACGCTTCAGGTGATGCGGGACGGGAAGCGCAGCAGGCTGGTGCTGCGTTCGGATGATGCGAAGCTGATACCGGTGAACAGCCATGAGGAACGGGGAGCAACCGGCGCTGAAGCTCATCTTCCGGCATCCGGCGGACTGCCGCAGGTCCGCCGGGAGGATGGCGGCGTATTGTTCCTCGGTGAAGTAAAGAGCCGATTGTTTGTCGGCTCCGCTTACCGGCACATGGTAACGGTTAACGGACAGACCGTATTCGTTGACGATGAAGCTGCGCAGCCGGAGGGAACCTATTGGATTCGTATACCGGACGACAAAGCCTATTGGTTTGAAGAAACAGAGGAGAGAAACGAAACGGGAGGCAAGGAGAATGCGCAGGGAGATGAGGATAAGGAGGTGCGTTCGGCATGAAGGCTGAAGTGCATTGCATCCAGGTCGGATGGGGAGATGCGCATTTCATTCGTCTGCCGTCGGGCCATTTGACCTTAGTGGACGGCGGGGACTTGCCGGAGAATGTACCTGGGGGGGATACGGCTGCCGGCTGGATGGATCGTTGCGGAGAGGAACGGCTTGATTGTATGATCCTTACGCATTTGCATGACGATCATTTGAACGGCCTGTTGGAGGTGGCCAGGCGCAAGCGCGTATTGGAAGCCGTTCTGCCCTACAAGCCTTTCGTGCTGCCGGAATCGATTTTGGCGGGCCGGGAGCGGGAAGACCAGACCGGGCTTGTCTGCCGCTTGCTGGCCCGTTACCTGGAACTGGTCGCTTTGCTTCAGGAGAATGGAACGCGGCTGATATGGCGGGACGGATATGGTCAAAAGGACCAGGCGGCCATTTGGCATCGGGAGGGCTATACGTTTGAGCAGCTGCATCCGCGGCAGGATGACCCTCTTCCGGCTTGGGCCGCCTTGACCGAAGCTTTGCTTGCATGCCGCAATGAGATCGGCGCGGCCGGGGCAGGTTGGCTGGAACGTTTTCATCAACTGTCCAACCACGACAGCTCCGTCTATCTCTTGACGCGTGATGAAGCGTCCGGGGACGGCGGCGTTCTCTTCGGCGGGGATTTGCTGGAAGAAGGCTGGAAAAGGCTGGCACAGCGGCTGCAGCTCCGCTGCAGGGTATGGAAGGCTCCACACCACGGTGTAAACGATGCCTTCAACGCCGCAACGCTTCGCTTGACCCGTCCGGAGGTCGCCATTATTCCGATTTGTTCCGAACGCGCCCAGGCGCTTCAAGCCCAATGGACCAGCTTGGCATCGGAGGAACTGGGTCAGGATGTGCAGCTGCGGATCACGGGAGATGTACCTCCGGGGACGTCGAAGCTCATCACGGATGGGGATATTCTTGTATATATAGGTTAAACCCATCAGGGAACCTTCCTAACGGGTGGCCCTTCCATATCACAGCCCCCTTGCTGCCTCGTCCGGATGACGGAGACTGCAAGGGGGCTTATATGCCGGCAAATATCCTATGGATCATCCTGCGGCTTCCTCACCGTTCGTTTGTCACTCAGGGCTGCCCGTTTGAAACGGTTTTACCCCGTCGTCGTCCTGGCTCTGCTGATCGGCGTCATGCTTGCGCCGCTTCGCTTCCTGCAGCCATCGCAAGCGGTAGCAGTTCATGCCTACTTGCCCGAGCTCATCCAGCAGACCATAGTTGGCCCATGCTCCTACGAAAGCGCCGATACCGGGAACCAGCTGAAGCATTTTGCGAAAGTCGAGCGTATCCCGGTACTCCTGCTGCAGCTGCCGCCAATTAATGTACTGGGCGTAGGAAGCTTCGGGGGGCAGTGATTTCACGGTCTCCGGCCATTCCAGAATCGTTCGGAAGAGGGCCGGTTTTTTATTTTGGCTGGAAAAAGCGATCTGAAACACATAAAGGATAAAGAGCCGCTCCCGGTAATCCAGCGTCGAATGTCCGTAGATATGAGCGAGCTCGAACAGAAATTTCATCTTGATGCCGATGAGGATAGGAAAATCGGCGATTCCCAGCAGGATACCGCCTGCACCGGCGCCGGCGCCTTCTGCGGCCGCCAGCTTTTTGTAAAAGGAAATCTTCTCTTCGGCCTGGTGGTCGCGCATGGCCAGAGACATGAACGACAGCGGTTCATTCTTCGGAATGTAATCCATACTGAAGAGAGCGGTTTGGACAATGCCCTTCACCGCAGTAGTGAGCGTTGTATGGACTTTTTCCGGAATGACCTGATTTACGCGCGATTGGACCGCCCTGGACGTCTTTTCCAGCATCCCCGGAGGCTTGAGCAGTTCCTTTTCCCAACGGATCAGCTGTTTTTCCATCTGTTGTTCGTAAACCGTCAACTCATGTTTCATGGCAATCCCCCGCTTGAGGTAGGAATATAGCAATACCCGTTATTAATTATACGCTATAATAGAGAAAAAAAGGAGTTGGTCATCGGATGGTTTGCCGCTGCCGCTGGGTCAATGAAGATCCGCTTTATATCCAATACCATGATGAAGAATGGGGAGTGCCTGTTCACGACGACCGGAAGCTGTTTGAAATGCTGATATTGGAAGGGATGCAGGCGGGGTTAAGCTGGTATACGGTGCTGAAAAAAAGAGAACGGTACCGCGAAGCGTTCGACGGCTTCGACCCGGCCATCGTAGCCCGCTATGATGAAGCGAAGCTGGACGAGCTGCTTGCCGACCCCGGTTTGATTCGCAACCGCCTCAAGATGCGGGCCGCCGTTACCAATGCGCAGTCGTTCCTCAAGGTGCAGGAGGAATTCGGCAGCTTCGACCGTTATATTTGGAGCTTGGTCGGCGGAAAGACGATACGCAACGCTTGGCGTTCGCTTCAGGAGGTGCCCGCCAGCACGCCCGAATCCGATGCGATGAGCAAGGATTTGAAGAAGCGGGGCTTTACTTTTGTAGGGTCGACGATTTGTTATGCGTTCATGCAGGCTGTCGGCATGGTGATGGATCATACGACGGACTGCTTCCGTTATGAAGAGGGGGAGCGGGGCGTGTAGCTTGGTTTCTTGCAGCCCCGGGCTTCTTCGGCAAGAAAAGCCCAGGGCTTTCTCTCTCCGTCGGTCAGACAGTGCTCGTCTGCGCGCATTTCCTGTATAGTTGCCTATTTTTAACAGTTTGTATGACGTCCTTCTAGGTGAATGCATATGTTAGCAATGACTAATTGCGAAGGTTTCATCGTAGCATGAAAGGTCATTACGGAATATAGGAGGACACATATGAAAAAAGTGAGCCGCCGGAGTTCCGGCAAAGTCAGGCCGACACAAGGAAAACGGGTTGATGCGCTTACGAATGAATTGAGCTGGTTGGATTCGGGAGAAACGGCACGGAAGGAAGAAGCCGGCTTGAGCTCTTCTGCACCCGGACGCGTCAGGGAATCGGAGTCCGCTCAACCGAAAACGTTGCCGCCCGTCTCGAGGCGCCCTTCCTTGAAGCTTTCATCCCCGCTATCATCAGGCGCTATCATTTATACGGACGATCTGGCCGACGAGTCGGTAACATCGGAAAAAATAGCCCGCTATGCCGTGGACGGATCCAAAATTAAACGCGGCAGCATTGCAAAGGACCATATTTCAGATTATGCGGTAGACGGTACGAAATTGTCTAATGGCAGTGTAACCCAACAAAAGCTGGCCCCCGGAGCGGTAACAGAAGAGCATCTGGCGGCCGGCGCGGTTACCTCGGATAAGATCCAGGACCGTGCGATCAGCGGTTCGAAGCTTCAAAATAACAGCATCACGTCAGACAAATTGGCGGATAAAACGATCGATGCCATGAAGATCGCCGAGCATTCGATACACACCAAGCACTTGGCGGACGAAGTCATAACGGAAGAGCTGATTCAGAATCAATCCATCACATCCGATAAAATCAAAAGCGGCGCGATTCAAACGATTCATATGGCCAACGGGGCCATCAATGTATCCAAATTGGCTGATGAGGCGGTGACCACAGAAAAGCTGAGGGACCAGTCCGTGACGTCCGCCAAGCTGGTGGACGGGGAAATCACCTCCAGCAAGCTGGCGGAGGGGGCGGTGACGGAGGAGAAATTAGCGCCATGGAGCGTTTCGTCCGAGCATTTGAAGATGCACTCGATTGTTAACGAGCATTTGACGGCAGGGCTTGTTCGAAGCGAACACATTGCCGATAAGCAGATTCAACCCAATCACATTTCGGACGGAGCGGTGCAAAGCGTCCATCTCAAGGACGGTGGGGTGACTTCCGCGAAGCTGTCCAAAGGGACTGTACAAGGAATTCATCTGCAGGAGGCGGTCATTGAGGCTAAGCATATCCAGCAAGGGGTGATTGAGAACCGGCATTTGTCTCCGCGTGTGGTCACCGGTGATAAATTGGCAGCCTCCAGTGTCGGCGTATCCCAACTGATCGACGGGGCCGTGACTGCCGAGAAGCTTGCCGAGCAATCGGTCAACTCCCGTAAACTGGCGAAGGCTTCGGTAAAAGGCGAGCATTTGACGCCCGGGACGGTAGGGTCGGCGCATATTGCCGATAAAGCGGTGATTTCGGGGCATCTGGCGGAAAAAACCGTCGCAGCGGAACACCTTCAGGACCGTGCTGTGACAACGGAGAAGCTGCACGACCGCTCCATCACTTCCGAGAAGCTGAGCAACGGTGCGGTGCAGCAGCAGCATTTGCAAGAGGGAGCCGTTCATACCGGACATCTCTCGAATCATAGCGTAACGACCTCCAAAATATCCAGCGAATCGGTATCCACGGATAAGCTTACGAATCTGGCAGTCACAACGGCAAAGCTGGCGCATGCCAGTGTGACTTCGGAAAAGCTTGCCAAGGAAGCGGTGCAGGCGGATCATCTGTCCCCCGGATCGGTTCAGCATGTGCACCTTGGGACAGGATCCGTGAAGGCGCAGCACTTGGAGGATGGCGCGGTGAGGACGGAGAAGCTGGCCGAAGGCGCCGTGACGGGACTTCAAATCGCAGATGGAGCCGTGAGCGCCTCACATCTGGCCGAAGGCGCCGTCGACGGCCGGAGAATCGCTGCAGGCGCTGTGACATCGGAACATCTGGCTGAACGCTCCGTAGGACCGGAACATCTCACTGCCGAGGCCGTAGGTGAAGAGCATTTGATGTCCAATGCGGTAACGACGGAAAAGCTGGCATACGGCGCAGTAAACGGCAGTCGTCTGGCTTGGGGAGCTGTTGCAAGGGAGCACCTGACCCCGGGGGCTGTCGGCCCAACACAGCTCGAGCCTGAGTCGGTAGGTGAAGATCAGCTGAGTCCGAAGGCGGTGACCAGGGAGAAGCTGGCGCCGGGAGCGGTGGACGGGAGCCGTCTGGCCGCGGGAGCCGTCGGATCGGAGCATCTGGCTTCCGGTGCCGTCGGATCGGTCCAGCTTGCCGCCGGAGCGGTAGGCCAAGCGCAGTTGGAGGCAGAAGCGGTGACGACGGAGAAGCTGGCGCCGGGAGCGGTGGACGGAAGCCGTCTGGCTGCGGGAGCCGTTGTATCGGAGCATCTGTCCCCCGGTGCCGTCGGATCGCTTCAGCTCGCCGAAGGGTCGGTAGGAGAAGAACAGCTGCAACTGCAGGCGGTGACGACGGAGAAGCTGGCGCCGGGAGCGGTGGACGGAAGCCGTCTGGCCGCGGGAGCCGTTTCCTCGGAGCATCTGACCTCGTATTCCGTCGGCTCGGAGCACCTTACTTTCTATGCTGTCGGTGAGGTGCATTTGATGCCGGAGGCCGTGACCTTGGAGAAGCTGGCGCCCGGTGCGGTGGACGGGAGCCGTCTGGCTGAGGGTTCGGTCGGTTCTCAACACCTGACACCCGGAAGCGTCGGTCCCCTGCACCTCGCTTCGGAGTCGGTAGGAGAAGAGCAGCTTCAGCCGCAGGCCGTAACGGCGGAGAAGCTGGCGCCGGGAGCGGTGGTCGGCAGTCGTCTTGCCGCGGGCTCGGTAACATCCGAGCATCTGACCCCGGGCGCCGTTGCTTTGAAGCATCTCGCCGTCGATGCGGTTGGCGAAGCGCAGATAAGGCCGTATGCCGTGACCACGGAGAAGCTGGCGCATGGCGCGGTGGTCGGCAGCCGGTTGGCCGAAGGCTCGATCACGGCGAAGCATCTGACCCTGGGCTCTGTCGGTCCGGAGCACCTGGCCGAAGAAGCGGTCGGTGCAGCCCAGCTGGGTGCGGAGGCGGTGACGACGGAGAAGCTGGCGCCCGGCGCGGTGGACGGCAGCCGGTTGGCTGAAGGCTCCGTTGGTCCGGAGCATTTGGCCTGGGGCTCTGTCGGTCCGGAGCACCTGGCTCCTGAAGCGGTCGGCGAAGCACAAATCGGACCACAGGCCGTCACCGCGGAGAAGCTGGCGCCCGGGTCGGTCGTCGGCAGCCGGTTGGCTGCGGGCTCTGTCGGTTCGGAGCACCTGGCTCCTGAAGCGGTCGGCGAAGCACAAATCGGACCGCAGGCCGTCACCTTGGAGAAGCTGGCGCCTGGCGCGGTGGACGGCAGCCGGCTGGCTGAAGGCTCCGTCAGTTTCAAGCATTTGACGTCGGGCTCTGTCGGCTCGGAGCACCTGACCGAAGAAGCGGTCGGTGCAGCCCAGCTGGGTGCGGAGGCGGTGACGACGGAGAAGCTGGCACCCGGCGCGGTAGACGGCAGCCGGTTGGCTGAAGGCTCCGTTGGTCCGGAGCATTTGACCTTGGAGTGCGTCAGATTGGAGCACCTGGCTGCAGGATCGGTCGGTGCAGCCCAACTGGGTGCGGAGGCGGTGACGACGGAGAAGCTGGCGCCGGGAGCGGTGAACGGCAGCCGGCTGGCTGAGGGCTCTGTCGGTTCGGAGCATCTGACGTCCGGTTCCGTTAAATCGAAGCATCTGACGTCCGGTTCGGTTAAATCGAAGCATCTGGCAGTCGATGCCGTGGGTGAAGCCAATTTGAGGCCGTATGCGGTGACGATGGAGAAGATCGCGCTGGGCGCGGTGGACAGCAGCCGGCTGGCCGACGGGGCCGTCACGTCGAAGCATTTGGGTGATGAAACGGTGGATGGATTCCATATTAAGCAGGAAACTATATCCGGATATCATCTGATCCCGGGAACGATCTCTCTGCTTCATTTGGAACCTAAGCTTCAAACGCTGCTGAACGGACTTTCCGTTAGAGAAGGAAAGCGGGAGACGAAGGGGCTTGCGGATAAGAAGCCTGCTGCTGAAATTCGTCCGGAGGAGGAACGTTTGGCCCCGAATCCGGCCGAGAACAAAGCGGAGGCTCCGGCAAAGGAATCAAACGAAAAGTCCGAAAAGGCGCATACCAAAGAGCCTGCGTCAGAAGGAACGGAAAAGCCGAAGAGCGACAAAATATATTTGCATGCGATCGATATAGAGACGGAGAACGATAAGGAAAATACGATCCTGGACGATAAGAACGAACGGCAGCATCCGTTGTTTTTCCCCGCACCGGAAAGAAAGCTGCTGACCACTTCGCAGCAGTTCGGTCTGAGCAGCTTCTCTTTCTCCAGTGAAACGGAAAGTGCGGCCATTCCCGTCATTTTTGATCGGCCGTACGCTGACGATAACTATGTTCTTGTCGGAACAACGAGCCACCCCGGCTGCTACGCCGTGATCCAGAGCAAACAGGATAGCGGTGCGGTTATCGAAGTCGTACGATGCAATGTTTCCGGCGAGTTCCAAGGGGTTGTCAACTGGATTGCCATCGGAAGCGTGTATGAATAAATCAATACAGGCTTGTTCCCGGCAGGAGCAAGCCTTTTATACGTCTCGTGCCTCCCGGCCTCTGGGTGGAATTCCGCTTGTTCCGGCATTTCGCTAAACTCAGTCAACGATCCGCTTTGCCGGCGTGAGGGCGATCGACTTCCTTGCCGGAGGTAAGAAGATGTTTGGCGAAAGCCATCGGATTCTCGTAGGAGGCTTTCCACTCTTTCAGCATACCGGCGTTAAGGAAGCTGTATCGCTGGTCCTTCCCGTTGCATTCAATGAACATAGGGACACCGTCTGTGGTCAAACCGATATCCAGTCCCAGGTCGGCCATGCAGGGGAGGCTTTGTCCCAGCTGATCAGCCACGCTTAGGGCCAAATGATGGATACTCCGTATCACTTCTTCGTGTGTCAGGTGGGGATATTCCTGCTGCAAAATCTCCTCCAACCGGTGAATCGTGCTGCCCTGGGATACATTGGTCAAAAATATCCGGTCTGAAGCCACTTTGGCGACGATTCCTGTAATTTTCCATTCGCCCGCAGCTCCTCGCTGGACGGCAACCCTGAGGTCGAACGGACGTTTCTTATAGGTTGCCAGGGCGACACACTGCTGAACGATATATTTTCCGTTTTGCAATCTGCGGCGCAGGACGGGGGGCAGTTTGAGGCCGTTGAATACAATCGAATGCCATTTGGTATTGCGCACATGAAGTGTGGACGGATAAAGCAATTTCCACTTTTTTTGCGTGCGGGATAATTTCATGACTCCGCGTCCCTTGCTGCTTCGGTCAGGTTTAATAATGATGGAATCAAATTGTTTCATCATCGATTTTACATTGGCGGGGGTGGCTTTGCGGGTCCGCGGCAAGTAGGGCTGCAAGCCGGGGTTTTTCATCAGCACATTGTGAATGAAGAGCTTGCCGTAACGGTTCCAAGAGTTAAAGAGCACCCTTCCTTCATCGGACCAGCTTCGAAGTGTGCGGAATTCCTTTATACCGTTATAAATGGCGCGATTATGAATGACTTGAGGCATAGGGACGACAGCCAATTCAAATTTGTCGTCGTCCGTTTGTACATAAGCTTTAATCCAAGCCTTTCCTGCCTTATAATCACGGATTCGAAAAAAGCATGGCGTAATCCCGAATTTCTTGCCCGCCTCTAGGTAATAATCGATCCTCTCGTATTTGGTTTTTCCTAAAGGTATTCCAGCGTACATCACATCGTTGACGAGGATGCCTACGTAGGGAGGCAGCATGGCTATCACTCCTTTGTCCCCGGATTCGGAGTAATACTTGACCATACAGCATATGTGACCGGGGGAAAGGGGGTTTGGACAGGTATCGTAGGCATTTAATGGGATCGTACATTGAGCATGCGGATTGACGTGAAGTAAAGTACAGAGAGGCAATAAAAAAACTATTCCTTCGCAGAAATAGTTTGAGGACGGTAATGAACCAGCGTTTGGTTGATCCACGGTTTTTGAGGGATTCCGCTGGTTTTTTTTCGTATTTTGATTCCAATCATTTTGACTGCAATCTGCCTTTGGTACTTGCTGAGCGCTTCCATTTGCTCAACAAGCCTCTCACCGGCCGGCTCCGTTTTTTCCGCAACGTCCGCTACGCTTTCCAAAATTCTGGACAGCGCACGCTGACTTCGGGCAAGCGAAATTAGAATATGAAGCTTTGTTCGCGCTTCTTCCTCATGCCAGTTCACTTTGAATTTCCTCCGAACGATATTGGATTGATCAACCTGTGATCCCCGGATCATTGGCGCCGCCTCCCTCTTGGTCCCCTAAAAGAGCCTGAAGATTCTTCGAAAGCGCCAGCTCCATTTTGGTTAAACCGTCAATGACTTCCAGCAGATGATCGTGGATTTCCACGGTTTTTGCAACCTGCTCACCTTGATTTTCAAATTGCATGGAGGATATGTGATGGCAAAGCCATTGGCTTGAACGGGAGGCTTCGATAGCTTTTGCTTCAAGAATTAGCGATATATTGAACTGTAATCGGGAAACGGATTGCAAGATTCTGTAATAAGAGTCCTCTCTGCTCATGGTTACCCTCTTTCCATTATCAACATACGTTATTCTTCCCCGTCGGAGCTTCGCTGTTCTTTCATGATCAAATTCAAATTATCCCCAATGGCGTCGGACAGATCGGCAAGGCTGTTCAGATAGGCCGCAACGTTTTTGGTGACAAGCAGAGAACCTTCCATCAATGCCGGAATATCATCAAAAGTCGGGTTATACTCGGGAATTTCATGAACGAGCTCGGCCATCCGTACGGCGACATGCCTCTCCGACTCCAGAATTTTCGACATTTCCCAATGCGAGGAGGCCATATGTTCGATAATGCTGGTTGCTTGCTGATGCATCATTCATCCTCCCTTATAAACAAAATTATGCCATAATATATGCTGCTCCGGTAAACGGGAACATTGGCATTGGCCCAGCGGAATCGCAGCTTTCGTCCATTTTGTAAAGGAGAATGTTCCAAATGAAGGTCCCTTCGCGGGGAAGGGACGCTATTTGTATAACATATGCCAGTGTTTATCTTTTGCTCAACGGTTCCTTCCATTTCAGGAGCAAACCTCCATGTACAAAACCTCCTCCGAAGCCGTACATAAGCACCTTGTCGCCTTCTTTCAGCAAGCCCTGCTTGATCCCCTGATGTAAAGCGAGAGGGATGGTCGCGGCCGAGGTGTTGCCAAAATACTCGATGGTATGCAGAGTTTTTTCCAACGGAATCCCCGTTCTCTCGCATACGGACTCGATGATCCGGAGATTGGCGCTGTGAGGGATAAACCAATCCACACTGCCGCTGGACAGACCGGCTTGTTTAAGCAGTTCGGCTACACCTTTGGGCACAGTCTGTACGGCGAACTTATATACCTCCCGGCCGTTCTGCACCAGCTTGCCGCCGGCGTTTACGGGTACCCCGTTCAAGGAGGAGGCGATGCCGGTCCGGTACAGGTGCACGCCCCCGGTGCCGTCGGAGCCGAAGGTAGAGGCGAGCCAACTCGCTTCCGCCCCTTCGGCATCCCGTTCCAGCAGCACGGCTCCTGCTCCGTCGCCGAACAAAATGCATGTCGTGCGGTCCGTGTAATCCGTTATTTTGGATAAGGCGTCGGCGCCGATCACGAGCGCCTTGCGGTGCAGCCCTGACGCGAGCATGCTTCTGGCCGTATGCAGGCTGTAGATGAACCCGGCGCACGCGGCGCTGAGATCGAACGCGAGTGTCTGCGGAATGCCGAAGTGGGCTTGGACCAGGCTGGCGGTCGAAGGGAAAGTGAAGTCCGGGGTGCTGGTCGAAACGATGAGCAGATCCACGTCATCCAATGCGGCTCCGTACCGGTTCACGAGATCCTTGACCGCTTCAATGCACAAGTGGCTGGTATACTCTTCGGGCGCCGATATGCGTCTTTCGCGGATGCCCGTTCGCTGAACGATCCATTCGTCGTCGGTTTCCACCATACGCTCCAGATCCGCATTCGTCAGCCGGCGTTCGGGCGTGTAGCTGCCAACCGCCGTTATTCTTGGAACGAATTGATTCATGATCACATCACCTCAGTTTATTATATTCACGCTCAAAAAAAATTATAACCTGATATTAGTACTTGGTACCAAAAATGATACATGGGCTTTTGCATTCTGTCAATGCGTTTAATACGATAAGGAGTTACAGCTTGTTTTATTATGTTAGAATAGGGGTATCATTCGTTCGTCGATATCATACCGGCAAAATTCAGAGGGCCATACGGCTGTGTCTTAGAGAAGGGACGCCCGATTTCTATGCAGGTTCGTATATCCGTATAGAATGGAATCCAATCCATGCGCGAGCTGTGAGGTGAAGCAGATGAATATGTCCATGAGAAGCTATAAAATATTGACGATTTTACTGCCGCCGCTTATCATTGGAGGCTTTGAGTACATCCGGCATGATTTTTTGTTAGATGTGCTTTCTATGGAAGCAGGCAACTTCTATATGACCCTGCTCACGCTTTTGCTTTCTTATTTGTTCGGAACATGGATGTTCGGACGCATTCAAAGCATGAACGTGAAGCTGGCGGAAGAACAGGCCAAACGGGCGGTATATGAGGAGCGGGAAAGGCTGGCGCAGGAGCTGCACGACAACATTGCGCAGATTCTGTTTTTTATGAACGTGCAGTTAAAAAAAGGGCAGCTGGATGAGGCCCGCTCCGCCATATCGGAGATCGATCATCATTTGCGGCAAGCGATCTTTAATTTGAGAACGGCGCCGGAAGAAGGGGCGAGCTTTACTGCCAGACTGCAGACATGGCTGGAGGAGTGGAGCGGCATGAGCGGCATTGCCGTCGATCAGCATATCAGCGTGCCTGAGGATCGCATTCCGCCGTCTGCGGAGGTGCCTCTGTTCTCGATCATCCGCGAGGCGTTTACGAACATCCGCAAGCATTCCCGGGCAGACCATGCTTACATTGAGTTTGTCCTGCAGGAGGACGGGGCAAACTGGAGCTTGAGGATTGGAGATAACGGTAAAGGAACGGATCGTGAAGCGCCGGAGCAGCCTCAACGTTACGGGATTTCCATCATGCGAAAGCGGGCGAAGGAACTGGGGGCAAAGCTGGAAATCAGAACAGCGCCGGGTCAAGGAATGGAACTGCTGGTTACCGGGCCGCTGCGTGAGGAACTGGGAGGGAGAACGTCATGAATTACCGCGTACTGATCGCGGACGACCATCCGCTTGCGCGGAAGGCCGTCCGTACCCTGATCGAGGGCGAGAGCGGCTTCGAGTGGATCGGTGAAGCGCGCAACGGGCAGGAAGCCGTCGAGCTTTGCGGCGAGCTGCTGCCGGATCTCGTACTGATGGATATTCAAATGCCGGTGATGGGGGGGCTGGAAGCAACCAAACGGATTAAACAGCTCTATCCCCATATCCGCGTGGTCATGCTTACGGTATCCGATGACGTGGCGGATTTGTTCACCGCCATCCGCTATGGCGCACAAGGATATCTGCTCAAAAATATGGATCCGGACGATTGGATCGCCTACCTGCACGGGCTGCTTGATGATGACAGCGAAATCTCCCGCGGTATGGCGGATCGGCTGTTCCATTCGTTTCGTTCAGCGGACGCGAATGTGAGCGATGTACAGCCCGGTGTGCTGTCTCAGCGGGAGTGTGAAATTTTAAGCTGCGTGGCCAGCGGCCAAAGCAACCGGCAAATTGCAGAAACGCTCGTCATCACGGAAAATACGGTGAAAAATCATATCAAGAACATTTTGGCCAAGCTGTCCCTTGACAACCGGGTGCAGCTGACAGCGTATGCCGTACGGCACGGTTTGACACAGATCGGACAAAAAAACGGGCGAAAATAGCCCAATCGAGTCATTCTTTCAAGCGGCGGTTTGTTATACATTACACATGGATATACTGATCGCTAAGAAAGAAGGGATTCCATATGATGAAAAAATGGCATATTACGCTGGTATTGAGCCTGTTCTTATCGCTTATGACCGGAGGACTGGCCAGCGCGCACGTCACCGTGCTGCCAAAAGAAACGACGCAAGGATCTTACGAGAAATTTGCCGTCCGGGTCCCGACGGAGAAAGATGTGCCGACAGTGAAGGTGGAAGTGAAATTTCCGCTGGATGCCGTCTCCATCTCCCGTTTCGAGCCGAAGCCGGGTTGGAGCTATGAACTGACCAAAGACGACAACGGAAAAATTACCGGTGTGATTTGGACCGCAACGGGAGAAGGTCTCGGTCCTACAGAGTTCGGAGAATTTTATATGCAGGGTAAAGTAGCCGACAACGCTACAGCGATCCAATGGAAGGCTTATCAAACCTACAAGGACGGCAGTGTCGTCGAGTGGGTAGGCGCGGAAGGCTCGGACAAGCCGGCTTCCGTAACCAAGGTCAATGCCAAACCGGCAGGGGCAGCCACAGACAGCCACGGCCATACCGCTCCTGCCGCAGATGCCGGCAAAGCCGATTCTGCCGCAGCGCCTTCAGTGTCCGGGGAACCGGCGGCCGGAGCACCGGCAGCCTCCGGAGCGCCGCTGTACTTATCCATTGCCGCCCTCATTCTTGGTGCGTTATCTTTCGTCGTGTCCTTGTCGCGAAGAAAACGCTGATATCGTATGAACCGGTCCGTTTCCAGCATGGGAAACGGGCTTTTTTGTGTTGTAGCGCAGGTCTTTTACATATAGAGGAATTCTTATCTGCAAACCAAATCATAAAAATGCGGCCGGAAGGGGATGCTGGTTGTAGACTTGATTATTTAACCAGTTCAGGGGGGATTTGCGAAGATGCTGCAGCGTTGGCGCAACAAGAAAAACGCTTTGATATGGCTCGTCTGCCTGTTCATGAGCCTGACCATCGCAGGCAAGGTTCTTGCGTTCGGCGAAGGTGCACAAGGTCCGGACGTTTATGCGGTTCAAGGGATGTTAAAATCGCTTGGCTATTTTCAGGGTCAGATCAACGGTTATTACGGACCCGATACAGCCAACGGCGTCAGGGTGTTTCAGAAGGCTAACGGACTTCCCCCTACAGGGGCGGTGGATGACCAAACCTTGCAAGCAATCCTCTGGGCATACGGAAACCTGAAAATTCCGAAGAAACCCGCTCCCGCCCCGGGTCCGATGCCGCCCAAGCCGGGTCCGCCGCCTCAGGAGAAGCCGCCCGGGCTTATGCCTGAGGAGCAGCAGATGATCGACCTGATCAACAAGGCCCGGTCCGAAGCCGGGTTGTCTCCGCTTGCCGTCGATTTGGAGCTGTCCAAAGTGGCACGGCTGAAAAGTCAGGATATGACGGACAAAGATTATTTTTCCCACGATTCTCCTACGTATGGCTCGCCT
Source organism: Paenibacillus sp. Pae15 (assembly GCF_024519685.1). Lineage (NCBI taxonomy): Bacteria > Bacillati > Bacillota > Bacilli > Caryophanales > Paenibacillaceae > Paenibacillus > Paenibacillus sp. Pae15. The sequence goes on from NZ_JALJRM010000002.1 coordinate 172,599, forward strand.
TTCGACATGATGAAACGATTCGGAATCCGGTACCGGACGGCGGGGGAGAATATTGCCTGCAATCAAAATGCGGAGTCAGCCCATCAAGCGCTGATGAATTCCGAAGGACACCGTGCCAATATACTAAGCAGGGACTTCACTCATATCGGCATCGGTATCGTGGAGGGAGGCCCTTGCGGCAAGATGTTTACTCAGCAGTTTACAGCCAAATAACGCCGGCAAGCCCAACCGTCCTGAAGCGTGCGATGCTTCAGGACGGTTTTGTTAGACTGACACAAGCCGCATCATTCGGTTCGAATTATTCTGTAATGCAAGAGGTGATGAATTTTGCATGGAGGCATTTCCATAAAGAGGTTGATTAGTGTAAAATAGGATGATAAACCGAATTTGGAGAAGAGAGGTTGTTCTGTTTTGGCATCAAGGCTGCTGAAGGAATTCAAGGAATTCGCCATCAAAGGAAATATGATCGAGCTGGCCATCGGGGTCATTATCGGCGCGGCTTTCGGCAAGGTCGTCACATCGATCGTCAATGACGTGATCATGCCTCCGATCGGATTGCTGCTTGGCCGGGTCAATTTTTCAGATTTATTCATCAGTCTGGACAGAGTGTCGTATACATCGCTCAAGCAGGCTCAAGAAGCAGGCGCGCCTACGCTGAATTACGGACTATTTATCAACAATCTGCTTGACTTTTTGATTGTTGCTTTTGTGATCTTTATAGCCGTGAAGCAGCTCAATCGTTTGCGCAGAAAGGAAGAGAGCAAGCCGGAACCTGAAGCAAACACCAAGGAATGTCCGGAATGCCTCTCCGACATTCCCTTGAAAGCAGTTCGCTGCAAATATTGTACTGCAATCCTTGAAGGGGAAAATGAATTGAAACCGTCCAACTAAGAATGGCAGTCTAAGGATTTCCATGAGGTGGGGGCAAGGAGTAATTTGCATCTTAAGAAATTATTCAGAAAATCCTTCACATGTTCTAAAGGTGTTTTCGTTAGCCTAGTGTTATCTGTGCAGGGAGGGTTTCGTGCAAATGAATCTCGGTTCGATCGTTCTGGAAAAATTCTTATTTCTAAACAAGTTTATTCAATCTCCCAAAGAGGTAGGGAGCGTGACCCCGAGCTCCGGGTTTCTGGCTAAGGCGATGACCAGGCCGGTGGCTTGGGACAAAATCGAAAGCGTGGCGGAACTGGGGGCGGGGACGGGAGCGCTGACCAAATATATTGAGCAGGCTGCCTCAGGCCGGGTCAAAGTGCTGCTGTTCGAGAAAGAGCCGGTGCTGCGCTATAAGCTGGCGCAAAAATACCCTGCGTTCGCTTGCTATGCGGATGCCTGCGGCATTCAAAAGGCGGTGCGCCGCGAAAAACTGGACGGTTTGGACGTTGTCATCAGCGGGCTGCCGTTCTTTAATTTCCCGCGAGAAGTACGCGATCGATTGATCAAACAAATTATCTCGTCCTTGAAACCGGGCGGAAGCTTCATTGCTTTTCAATATTCACTGCAAATGAAGCCGCAATTAAGGCGCTATTTTGATATCGAAACCATCCGGTTCGTACCTTTCAACCTTCCGCCTGCATTCGTATATGTGTGCCGAAAGAAAGCGGATCCGACTTCATGACATACGATACATTGCTTGATTTGATCGGACAATACGGATATGCAGCCTTATTCTTTGCCTTATGGCTGGGAATTGTGGGAATGCCGATTCCCGATGAGGTCATTGTGATGACCGGCGGTGCGGTAACGGCGGGAGGCCTGCTGCACACCATTCCAGCCTTCGTCCTGACTTATCTCGGAGTCGTTTCCGGTCTTACCTTGGGCTATGTTCTGGGGCGCTATATCGGGACACCCGTACTGGATAAACTCAGACGAAAGAAAAACATGAATCAATATATCGAAATGTCTCAACGGTGGAGCAGCAAGTATGGTAGTCTGGCGCTTGTGATCAGCTATTTTTTTCCTGTCATCCGGCACGTGATGCCTTACATTGTAGGACTGAACAAAATGCCGTTTAGCAGGTATGCTCTGTTTTCTTATACGACAGGGCTTTTGTGGACCTTGATTTTTTTCACGGCGGGACGTTTAACGGTCGACCATGCCGCTGAAGTGGGAATGACGATTTACCGGTACGGATTGAATCTGTTGTGGGTGCCTTTTGCGGCCTGTTTTATCTATGTCGTCTTCCGGCTGTTCCTTCGCAAAAAACGAGAGAGTGGCAGCACGATGGTAGAGAAAGAATAAAAAATGGAAACGCACGGAGAACCCATCCCTTTTTATGGATAGACCAAACTGTCCATGAAAAGGGATTTTTTTGTTTTGATTATAAAAAATGGATTAAAAGTCGTTATTACTAAATTAAAAGTTATACTTTTAACGTTGACAGTTAAAAGTATATGATTTATAGTTGAAACATGTCGAATAAATACGATATTTCTCCAATTGGTACGATGAAAGTACTAAGAAAGTTCTATGAAAGTGCATTCAACACCATCAGGATGCGAGAGGTTTCATGTAAACGCTATATGAAAGCGTTGCATGTAAGCGATACCTTATCAAGGAGGGATGACATGGGGAAGTAAACCATGGGAAACGACCTGATCACTTCTGAATCATTAAGGGGAGGGTAAACCAGATGCCTAAAATAAAGTATGCCTATAACGTACTGGTCTATGCAGGAGAAGAAATCGAACAGAGCATAAAAAGAATCGCGGGTTTTGGGTATGACGCGGTTGAGTTCGTCGGAGAGCCGGAAAATGTAAACGGTTCAGAGGTTAAAAGCTTGCTTGAGAAGTACAATGTCGAGGCTTCCTCTATTTGCGCCATTTATACACCGGAGAGAGATTTGGTTTCAAGCAACGAATCAATCAGGAAAAACGCGGTGAATTATGTAAAAGAGTGTGTTGACTATGCCAAATTGATCGGGGCTAAAGGTATTTCTGTTACCCCGACGGCCAATATGAAAATCCACGCTGAAGCGGATATCGAAACCGAGCTGAAATGGGCGGCTGAAAGCATCAGAGAAGCGGGACTGTATGCCGGCGAGCATGGAATTCGTCTGACGGTCGAGCCTTGGAACCGTTATGAAACTTATCTGATTAACCGTTTGGAGCAATCCCTGGCTTTGGTGAACGAAGTGAACCTGCCTAACGTAGGCTGCATGGGCGATACGTATCACATGAACATCGAGGAAGTGAATATCGCTGATGCCTTCCGTCAAGTTGGCGATAAATTATTCTATGTTCATTTTGCCGACAGCAACAGGGCGGCCCCGGGCAGAGGACACATCGATTTCAAGCCGATTGCGCAAGCTCTGGTAGACATCGGATATGAAGGCTACATTTCGATGGAGCTGCTTCCGCCTTTTGCCGATCCGTTCAGCGGCATCCGCTGCGAGGAATTTTACGATCAATATACCAAAGAATCGATTGATTATTTGAAAAAACTGTTTAGCTCGATTGATTAAAGGAGGACTAGAACATGAAAAAGACAATGCAGGCTGCTGTGCTCCATCAGCCGCAAGACATGAGAATTGAAGAAGTGCCTGTACCTGAGATTGCAGACCACGAAGTATTGATTGCGACAAAGCGCTGCGGGATTTGTGGTACGGACCCTCATATTTTCCGCGGTCACTTCCCGGTGCCGACCCCGCTGATCCAGGGACATGAATTTTCGGGTGAAGTAGTACAAGTAGGCTCCGCCGTAAAAAACGTCAAGGTTGGCGATCGCGTGACAGCGGATATTAACATCAGCTGCGGAACCTGCTTTTTCTGCAGGGCCGGCCAAAAACTATTTTGCAATGAAATTGTGCAGCTTGGCGTGCATACCAACGGTGCTTTCGCCGAATATGTGAAGGCGCCTGCATCCAACGTCTATCTCATTCCTGACAGCATGACCTGGGAAGAAGCCGCATACATCGAGCCGTTGGCGTGCGCCATCCGGGGCCAGGAACAGGCGAAAATTACAATGGGCAGCACGGTGGCGATTATCGGTGCGGGGCCGATGGGATTGGTACACTCGCAGCTGGCCAAATTGAACGGAGCAACGAAGGTCATCATCAGTGAAATGAACCCGACCCGGATCGAAAAAGCGAAGCAGCTGGGTGCCGATCATGTCATCGACGCTTCCAAGCAGGACCCGGTTCAAGCGGTGTTTGATTTGACGGAAGGCCGGGGAGCGGATTTTGTTATTGAAGCCGTAGGTGCTATTCCGACCTATCAGCAAGCGTTTCAAATGGTTCGCCGTGGCGGCGTACTGGTTGTGTACGGTGCAGCTCCTGCACATGCGACGATGGAAATTAAACCGTTTGAAATTTACAGCAAGGAGCTTACGATTGTAGCATCCTATGCGGGAACATACAACACATGGACCAAAGCGATCAACATGATCTCCAGCAAACGCTTCAACCCGAACGATATTATTTCCAAAACGATTCCTCTGGAGCAAGTCGTCGACGGCATCCAGGAAGCGGCAAACAATAAAGACACCATTAAAATTATCGTCGAAATCTCGAAATAATATTCCATATCATAGACAGGAGAATGAGGATATGAAATTGAAGTCTAAGCCACTGGCGCTTGCGATGCTTTCCGGTGCTCTGCTGCTTTCCGCATGCTCTTCCAATTCCGGCGATCAAGCCGGACAGGCTTCCGGCAGCAATGGCAGTGACGGCAAGCAAGTCACATTAAATACGGTATTTCTCGGCTCTTCCTGGGGACAAGCCACTCAAGAATTGGCTAAAGAATACGAAAAAGAAACGGGTGTTAAAGTCAACGTCGAATTGGTAGGCCGGGATGTCATTTATCAGAAGCTGGCGCTGTCCATCGCCGGTCAAGCCAATTATGATTTGTTTAACGTCGATTATAACTGGATTCCGGAATTTGCTTCGACAGGAAGCCTGCTGCCTTTGGATGACTATCTGAAAAAGAATAACGTGGACACTTCGAAATACCTGCCGAGAGCTTTGGCTTTATCGCAGTGGAATGACAAAAACGGATCCTTTGGCGAAGGAGGAACGATCTATGGACTGCCGCAATCGATCCATCCTCAATTGCTGTGGTATCGTTCCGATTTATTCAATGACCCGCAAATAAAAGAGGAATTTAAAGCGAAATACGGTTACGACCTGGTACCTCCAAAGGATATGAAGCAGTTCAGGGATGCGGCTGAATTCTTTAACGGTAAAGAATATAACGGGCAAAAATTGTACGGATGGGCCGCCCAGGCAAGTAAAGGATTCGGGAATGTGCATACCTGGCTGACCTTTATGTACTCGAACGGTGCGGACGTGATTGATTGGAATACGATGACTTCGTCCTTATCCACTCCTCAGGCGATTGAAGCAACCAAAACGTGGGTAGATTTACTGCAGTACTCGCCTCCGGGAATTAACGACTATACCTTTGCCGAAGTAGCGACGGATGCGGCTCAAGGGAAATTGGCTATGGCGATTCACTGGTCCTGGAGCGCTTTTGAAGTAGACAATCCCCAAACGTCCAAAACGGTCGGCAAATGGGATTTCGTGCAAGTGCCGGCTATGAAAAGCTCTACGCCGCATATCGGCGGATGGTCGATCGTAGCTCCGAAATCAACGAAAAATCCGGATGAAGCGGTTAAATTTATGATTTGGCTCGAGAATAAGCAGAATGATGTGCGTCAGGCGACCATGGGTGGAGGAGACCCGGTTCGAGAAGAATCTTATTCCGACCCGGCGTTAACCAACGAACTGATCGAAGGTACCGATGTGAAGAAGTACCGCCGTTATGAAGCGCTTCAAGAAGCGATGAAAACGGCCAAGGCCCGTCCGTTCTTCCCGCAGGAAGAAAAGTGGGAGAGTTTTGTTTCCGAATATTTGAGCGCCGCACAATTGAAAACCATGTCTGTAGAAGATGCATTGAAAAAGGCTGATGAAGCCGTCAACAAAATGCTGAAAAAATAGTCGCTTGATCTAGATGAAGGAGGGGGACTCTCCCCCTCAATTATGCAATCGGGAGAGTTGGAGATGAACAAATTTAAGTTAAGCCGGAGCGGTCCTTATTTGGTCATGGCCCCCGGAATGATACTCCTGCTGTTATTTGCTATATATCCTACAATTTTCCTGTTTAAGATCAGTTTTCAGGAATATAGTCCGATCAGTATAGAGAAACCATTCGTCGGGCTGAGTAATTATATCCAAGTGTTTCAGGATCAAAGTTTCTGGAATTCTCTGAAAATTACAATTATTTTTGTTCTTAGTACGGTTTCACTGGAGTTTTTTATTGGTTTGTTTTTGTCCATCGTTTTGCACCAGCTTGGCAAAGGGCAGAAGATATTTCAATCGCTGATCTTGCTTCCCATCGCTATGGCGCCTACGATTGTAGGGCTCATGTTCCGTTTTATGATGAACGATCAGTATGGCGTATTTAATTATTTTGCTGAAAGTCTTGGTTTTTCAAGGATATCCTGGCTTTCCGATCCCCAGCTGGCTTTACCGGCTTTGATCTTGACGGATGTCTGGCAGTGGACGCCATTTATGATGATTATCCTGCTTGCCGGACTTAAAGGTATACCGAGTGATCCTTATGAAGCGGCTAAAATAGACGGGGCAACGGCATCGCAAACCTTCTTCTATGTCACCATTCCGCTGTTGTCCAAGATTATATATATAGCACTGTTGTTAAGAACGATTGATGCATTCCGGATTTACGATACCATTTATATGATGACCAAAGGCGGACCGATCAATGTAACTTCAACCTTAAGCTGGATTGTGTACGACAAGGGCTTTAAATTCCTCGATTTTGGTTATGGCGCGGCACTATCCGTGGTCATGCTGATCCTGGTCGTGACCCTGCTGATGTTGTTCTTGCGTAAGGTTGATTTGTTTAATGTGGAGGGCAAGTCATGAGCGAATCCAAAAGTAAATCGTTTACGTTACTGCTATATCTCATAGTCATTATTGCTACGATTGTTTTTATATTTCCTATCGCTTGGATGTTTCTCACTTCTTTAAAAAGCCAAAACGATGCATTTACGGCGATTCCGAAATGGATTTTTACCGTTACTTATGATAATTACCAAACTGTTTTATTTGAAAGGGATTTTCAAAAGTACCTTTGGAACAGTTTGTATGTTTCGGTTTTCTCCACCGTGTTGGCGGTCATCCTGGGAAGCGGCATTGCCTACCCGTTCGCAAGGTATAACATCAAGGGAGCCAAAGACATCTTAACGTGGATTTTGACTTTAAGAATCGTTCCCCCGATTGTATCGGTACTGCCTATCTATTTGTTGTTTTCCAACATGAATATGCTAGATACGTATACGGCATTGATCTTAATGTATACATTTATGAATCTTCCGCTCGTGACTTGGCTGCTGTACGGCTTTTTCAAGGACGTGCCGGGAGAAATCGAAGAATCTGCGCTGGTGGATGGCTGTAACCGATTTACTGCATTTTTCAGAGTCATTTTCCCTATTATCGGCCCTGGGCTTGTATCGGCTGGATTGTTGTCGTTTATCTTTGCCTGGAACGAATTTTTGTTCGCCAATATTTTGTCAGGCCCGAATGTTCGTACGGCCCCTGTAGGACTCAATGAATATGCAACGCCGGTAAGTGTATTATGGGGACAAATTGCGGCAGCGGGAACGATGATTATTGTCCCTATCGCCATCATCACGTTAGTCTTGCAGCGTAAAATGGTCAGCGGACTTACTATGGGAGCTGTAAAAGGGTAATGGTTACGACAATAAGCAGATAGATATTAAGCGCGTTTTGGAGGGTAAGATGGAGAGAATAAAAGTAGGAATCATAGGGACGGGCTTTTCTGCGATGGCTCATATCGAAGCATTAAGAAGAATTCCTTTTGTGGAGGTTATCGCCATATCTTCCAGTTCCAAGGAAAAAAGTATAGAGTTCTCCAAAAAAATGTGCATACCCAAGGCATATGGAGATGCGGACGAGTTGATTCGGGATCCGGAGGTACAAGCCGTTCATAATTGCACCCCCAATTCCTTGCATTTTGAAATCAATAAAAAGGTGCTCCTTGCCGGCAAACATCTCTTATCGGAAAAGCCGCTGGCCGTAAACAGCGAACAATCTGGAGAATTGCTGAGGCTTGCCGGGGAAAGCGGAGTGGTTAGCGGGGTTTCGTTCAATTACAGACATTATCCTATGGTTTCTCAAGTCAAAGAGATGCTGGAATCCGGAAGCAACGGAAAACCGAATCTCGTTTACGGCGGCTATATTCAAGATTGGTTAAGCAACGATACGGATTACAGCTGGAGGCTTGAGGAAGATAAAAACGGTCCTTCCCGTGCGATCGCGGATATCGGTTCCCATTGGTGCGACACCGTTCAATATGTATTAAACAAAAAAATTACCGAAGTCTTTGCCGACCTGAAGATCGTGCATCCGATCCGGAAAAAACCGAAAGGGAAAGTTAATACATTCGAATCGTCCAATGATGTGGAAAGAGAAGAAGTGAAAATCACGACAGAGGATTACGGAAGCGTGCTGGTTCACTTTGAAGATGGCGTTCAGGGCGTATTTACGGTATCCCAGGTGACGGCAGGAAGAAAAAACCGATTGTATTTTGAAATTTCCGCGGAACGGTCTTCGTTTGCATGGGATCAGGAGAACCCCAACCGGCTGTGGGTAGGAAAACGCGACCATTCCAACGAAGAATGGCTCAGGGATCCGGATTTATTATCACCCAAATCCGTATCATTAGCCCATTATCCGGGAGGCCATCAAGAAGGCTGGCCCGACGGTTTGAAAAATCTGTGCATCGATTTTTATCAAAAAGTGCGAAACCGGGATCATGAAAGTTCATTTGCCACCTTCTCCGATGGACACCGGATCATGAGATTAATCGATGCCATATTGAAAAGTCATAGAGAAAAAAGATGGGTAAGTTTGGCGGAATAGTCAAAAAGATTGAAGTCATGCCTTCTCATCGTCCCGGGGGTGTTATATTATGGACTAGATAAGGTTATTTATTTTAGAGAAAGTGGTGTAATCCATGAAATTGCTCTCGATGACCGCCCATGTACTGCAAATCATAAGAAGAGCTAAGCAGCCTTTGTCCAAAACGGATATTGCGGCGGCTACCGGTTTATCCGTTTCCGCAGTATCTGAACATGTCGAACGGTTGATGAATGAAAAATTAATTCAAATTTCAAATATTGGCAATTCCAGCGGCGGCAGAAAGCCCAAGCTGTACTCTATCAATCAACATGCCGGATATATCATATCCATTGAACTAGGCACAAGTGCCGTACGTGTGGGGATTACTGATTTTGACTGCAATATTCTCGTCTCTCATGGCGCCCCGGTAGATATCGGCGAGGGTCCGGAGAAAGTTCTATCCTATATTCACAGCATCGTCAGCGAGATTCTGGACAAGGCTAAAATCGGAAAAAGCGAAATCAAAGGCATCGGCATCGGAATACCGGGACCGGTCGAGTTTGCCTCCGGTCTTCCTGTCTCTCCGCCGATTATGCCGGGATGGGATCGATACCCGATCAGAGATTTCTGGTCCCGGCATTTTGATTGCCCTTGCTATGTTGACAATGATGTGAACATCATGGCCGTTGGGGAATATGCCAAAGGCTTGCAGTTTGAAGTAGACAATTTGATTTACATTAAAATAGGGACAGGGATCGGCGCCGGAATCATTTATGACGGCAAGCTTTATCGTGGCGTAAGCGGCAGTGCGGGCGATATCGGCCATATCGATGTCGGCAAAGATGTCGTCTGCTGGTGCGGCAACCGCGGCTGTCTGGAGGCCCTGGCGGGCGGTAAAGCCATTGCCGCCAAAGCCAAGGATATGGCTTTGGCCGGCAAAAGCGAGTTTTTGTTGGAAAGATTGAAATCTAATGGCGAGATCACCATCAAGGATGTACGCATGGGAATTCACAGCTTTGACTCCGCGTCTGTTGAATTGATTCGCGAGAGCGGCGCCCTGATAGGCCAAGTGATCTCTTCACTGGTTAACTTTGCGAACCCTTCCCTGATTTCGATTGGCGGGGGAGTTGCGGAGATCGGCGATATTTTGCTGGCCGCGATCAGACAAGGAGTTTATCAGCGATCCCTGCCTCTGTCTACGCGCAATTTGTTAATTAACAAGTCTAATTTGGGAAAGGCCGCAGGACTCGTAGGCGGCGCATTTATGACGATCGATCAGCTGATCATCAACAGCATTGAAAAATCGGATACCCTTCTTGATTTGAGGATGAAAAGCTGGTAGTGACTACTAAATTTATGCTGTTCGGGAGGAAAGCGTATGTTTCGTTATAGCGCTACGCAATGGATTTTTGGAGATGAAGGAATCGAAGCCAGCCTGAAAAGGCTGCAAAAATACGGATACGATGGTGTAGAACTTGCCGGAGAACCTTATTCCATCGATATCGAGCATACCAAACGGCTGCTGAAGCAGTACGGTCTGATCTGTACTTCCATTTGCGGCATTTATACGGCGGAGCGCGACCTTTCGTCTTCCAGACCGGAAGTCCGCCAAAAAGCGGTTCAATATGTGAAGGATTGCGTAGACATGGCCAGCAGCCTGGGAGCTGCCCATGTCATCGTCGTACCGTCCCCGGTAGGCAAGAGCCGTCCGGAGACGACGAGCAGCGAGGAATGGGCCAATGCGGTAAACAGCCTGAAAGAAGCGGGCGAGTATGCTGCCTCCAAACAAATCAATCTGGCGATTGAAGCATTGAACCGGTTTGAAACCTATCTTGTGAATAACCTGGAAACAGCGTTAGCCTTAGCCAAGGAAGTTAACGTGGACAGCGTGAAGATCATGGCCGATTTGTTCCATATGAATATTGAGGAGCGCAGCCATGTTCAAGCCTTGAAGACCATCGCTCCGTACCTCGTTCATGTTCATATCGCCGATAATACCCGTGAAGCCGCTGGCATGGGACAGACCGATTTCGAGCCTGTGATAAGAACATTGATTGAGCTGAACTACCAAGGACCGATTACAATGGAATTTTTGCCGCCGGTCGCTAATCCGTATTTAGCGGCATCGAAGACCGGTTCCAGCGAAGTGTTCGATTTGTATACCGAACGTTCCATTCAAGAGATGAAACGTATAGTCCAAAAAATTACGGGAACGGCGTCTGCATAATCGGCCGTATCGGATCATCAGCCCCAAAATCCATGGATCGCCGCCATGGATTTTTTTTGCCTCGGCGCAGCGAAAGCCGTTAAGAGCCCATTTTTCCCCAGCCAATCACCACGCTATGCTGTCCTACATAAACTGAATTTGACTGTATCCCTAGACCTTGTAATGATACCAAAACCCGGGCAAGGAGGGGTGACATTGAAGGGCAACGACAATAATAAAAGTAAATTTTTGCTAACCAATCGCGAACGAGAAGTGTTTGAACTACTGGTGCAGGATAAAACGACGAAAGATATCGCGCAGCAACTGTTTATCAGTGAGAAGACCGTGCGCAACCATATCTCGAATGTGATGTGGTTTGAAATTCATACAAAGCCGCTTTCTGGAGGGGGACGGTGGCGAGGGTTCAAGCCCCTCCGACCGCATGCCGGGACAACCGTGCATAGCCGGGATCGGATCACCGGGAGCTTGTCAGGCATGTAATATTGTATTCTTCAATTTTTCTGTACAAGGTCGTTCTTCCTATTTTCAAAAGGGCCGCAGCCTTGCTTAAATTCCAGCCCGTTGCATGCAGCGCCTTTTTGATTGCCTCGATTTCCGCCTCTTGAAGCGACGGGACGGCATCATCGGCAGCCTGAGCCTCCGGTCCGCTTTGACAATCGTCTGCAATCTGCAGATGTTCGGGAAGTATGGGCCCTCCCTCGGCCAGAAAAGCGGCTTGCATAAGGGCGCTGTTTAATTCGCGGATGTTTCCGGGCCAGGCATGCCGCAGGAGCAAGTTTTCCGCTGCTTCCGACAAATAAGCGTTCGGATAGTTATGGCTTTGCAGCAAATGTTTGGCAAGCTCGACGATATCGCTTCTTTCACGAAGGGAAGGCAATGTAATTTGAATGCCTTTCAAGCGGTAATAAAGATCGGCGCGAAACCGTCCTTCCTTGATTTCATTTTGCAAGTTTCGATGGGTTGCCGCGATGATTCTTATATCGATGGACTTGCTTCTGGCGCTTCCGACGGGGGTGATCGTCCGTTCCTGCAAAACCCTGAGCAGAGCCGCCTGCGCGCGCAGAGACATGTCGCCGATTTCATCCAAAAAAATCGTTCCCTTATGAGCCGCCTCGAATTTCCCCTTATTTCCTTCCCGATTGGCCCCCGTAAAAGCGCCCCGCTCATAACCGAACAATTCGCTTTCCACCAGGTTGTCGGGTATTGCGCTGCAATTCACGGCTATGAAGGGTTGATTCGAACGTAAGCTGGCCGTATGAATGGATTGCGCAAACAATTCTTTTCCAGTGCCGCTTTCTCCCAGCAGCAGAACCGGAAAGTCGGTGAGAGCCGCTTTGTAGGCCAGTTCTTTTTTCTGTATGATGCTGGGGCACGATCCGGCGATATCGGAGAATGTATACAAGCGAGTTACACCGATCACTTTTTTTTGAATCGCTATGGAACGCCAAACCTTTTGATGATGATCGTGGATTGTTTCGATGGAAAAGCCCTCGATGCCCGAGAATTCCTTGCCGATGGCATCCTTGCCTATAATCCGGAGAGCGGCTTGGTTGGCACGAATAATTCTGTTGTCGTTATCCAGCGACAGAAGCGGAAGCGGATTATTTTTCATCGAGAATTCCAGTTCCTTTAAAGTGATGAGATGCTCCTTCTTGGAATCTTCGATGAGAAGCCGGTTCTGCAGTGAATCCGCGGCCATCGTGGCGAGAGCCAGGCTGTGGGCATTGTAATTTTCCTGTTTGCTGCTGAAATTGATGACGCCCAACAATTCCCCGGTCGGACTGAACACAGGCGACGATGCGCAGGTGAGGAAATGATTCAACTGATAGTAATGCTCATCGGCATGGATACGGACAGGGAGCCGTTCCGTAATGGCTACCCCGATGGCATTGGTTCCCTTTCTGTTTTCCGCCCAATTGGCCCCTACCTGGAGTTGAACCGCTGCCGCGCGTTTGGAGAAATCGGGGTCGCCGACCGAATAAATGATATTGCCTTGAGCATCGATTAGAAGGGCCGCCTGTTTCGCTTGTTTGATGAAGAGCTCCATTTTCCCGAATATATGCGAGACGTGCTTGAGCAGAACTTCATTCTGATGAAGGATTTCATGAATTTGCCTGCCTGTCATCAACTGGTCGTCCACAAGATCCGTCCGTTTCAATCCATATTGCTGACAGCGCTTCCAAGAGGTTGCTACAACTTCAGAATGTTTCCTTGCTTTCAGAGACGGCAACGTAAACACCTCCACAAACCACTTGTGAGATATTGATTGTAGTATAACATACTTGAAATTCAGATGTGCTCTTTTGAACAAGAATGTTTCAAAATGTTACAGCTTAACGCAAAAGAGATATAATTGAATCCGTCGTCGGAAAAAACACCATTACGCATTGGATCCGAGCGGAATGGTGATTCCGCTAAAGCCAATAACGTAACGGTGTTTGTGTGGCTCTGGCACCATGGACTCGTCGGCAAGCGCTTACATTATTTGAATGTCAAGACGATCCGTCCATTAATGTTTCCTTTTTCCATACGTTCAAAAATTTCATTGATCTTTTCCAGAGGCTGTGTTTCGATGATCGCTTTCACTTTGCCGCGGGCGGCGAAATCCAAAGCTTCCTGCATGTCTTTTCTTGTGCCGACAATCGAACCTTTTACTGTAACGCCATTGAGAACCGTATCGAAAATCGGGATCGGCAGCTCGCCGCTCGGAAGACCGACGACCACCAGTGTACCGCCGCGTCTTACGGAACGGTATGCTTGCTCAAACGCTTTTGGAGTGACGGCCACGCTCACGGCGGCATGAGCGCCTCCGACTTTGTTCTCGATTTCTTCTACAGGATTTACAGACTTGCCGTTAATGGTAAGATCGGCTCCCAACTGCTTGGCAAGTTCCAATTTATCGTCGCTGATATCGACGGCAATGACGTTAAATCCCATCGCCTTCGCATATTGGAGCGCAATATGTCCGAGACCTCCAATGCCATAGATCGCCACCCATTCTCCCGGTTTTGCATCGGTAACCTTCAGGGCTTTATATGTGGTTACGCCTGCGCATAGGATCGGGGCAATTTCTTCATCCGATACGCCGTCCGGGATTCTCGCGACATAGGCGGCGGGTGCGACGCAATATTCCGCGTATCCTCCATCGGCCGAATAGCCGCCGTTTAACTGGCTTTTGCATAGCGTTTCCCAACCGGTCAAGCAGTACTCGCATTCGCCGCAGGCGGAGAACAGCCACGGAATTCCAACCCTGTCCCCGATGTTGAGGGAGCTTACTCCCGGACCGACTTTTTCCACATAGCCAACGCCTTCATGACCGGGGATCAAAGGCAGCTTAGGTTTCACGGGCCAATCCCCATGAGCGGCATGCAGGTCGGTATGGCAAACTCCGCAAGCCGTGATTCTTACCAGTACTTCCCCTTGTCCGACCTCCGGTGTCGGCACTTCCTTGATTTCCAGCTTTTGATGAAATTGATTTACAATAGCAGCTTTCATTTGTATCCTCCTTTAAGATGAACGTTATAGGGTTGCATGCAACACTTTCATACAAACGCAAAACCTGTGCCAATCCTAAAAAACGCAGAAACGTTATGTTTTTTTGCATTGAAATGACGAAAATTCGGCCGTAAAGCCAAAAAAACGGCTATCCTATCAATTTTTCGGCTTTTTATAAAATGTTTACCAAAAAGTAAATTACACAGTACAATAGCAATGAAGGAGGAATAGCCATGGGTATTTTCAAATTCATGACACCGGAAATTATTTTCGGTACGAATGCTCTGAGTCAAATCGGGGAAAGCCTGCTTCGACTGGGAGCGAAAAAGGTTTTTGTTGTCTCCGATAAAGGCGTTCTGAATTCCGGTTGGGTGGAACTTGCCGTCCGCTATTTGAAAGATTGCAAACTGGACTACTGCTTATGGACGGAACTCACCTCCAACCCCAAGGATTATGAAGTGGAAAAAGGTGTTCGAACCTATGTTGAGAGCGGTTGCAATTCGGTTGTCGGGATCGGGGGAGGAAGTGCAATTGACGCTGCCAAATCCGTTGCCTTACTTGCAACCAACAGTGGAACGATCCAACAATATGAAGGAGTCGATCTGGTAACCAGGCCGCTTCCGCCAATGGTCATGGTGCCGACGACGGCAGGGTCGGGATCGGAAGTTTCCCAGTTCTCCATTATCCGCAATTCCAAACATAAGGTGAAAATGACCATTATTTCCAAATCGCTGATTCCCGATATTGCTATCATTGACCCGCAGACCCTGATGACGAAAGATGCGCGATTAACGGCACATACGGGTATGGACGTTTTATCACATGCCATTGAATCTTATATCTCTCTGGCGGCTACCCCGATGACGGAAGGGTATTCATTGCAAGCGATTCGCTTGGTTGCCAATTACCTTCGGCCTTCCGTGGCAAGCCAGCACAATCGCGAAGCGAAAGAAGCGATGGCCATGGCCAGCCTTCAGGCAGGGATCGCTTTTTCCAACTCGATTTTGGGAGCGGTTCATGCCATGTCACATCAATTAGGCGGTTTGCTGGATCTGCCGCACGGGGAGGTCAATTCGATTTTGCTGCCTTATGTATTGGAGTATAATTTGATCTCTTGTCCCGAGAAATTCAAAAACATTTCCGAGGCTTTCGGTGAAAACGTCGAAGGCCTCAGCCTGACTGCGGCCGCCAGAAAGGCGATTGGAGCCGTTAAGGAATTGGCCGGCGATCTCGGCATCTCCGATTCTTTGTCCGGTTTGAACCTGAAGGAAGAACAGATCGATTTTATGAGCCATAATGCGGTTCATGATGCCTGCATGACGACGAACCCGCGGGATATGAAGGTGTCGGATGTGAAAATGCTGTTCCGCCATGCTTTGGGGAGTGACATCTGATGTCGGGCAAACAAGAGTTGATCGACAAGTTAACAGGGATTAAATCTTCAAGAAAAAGTTATTACAGCGAACTAAACGCTATCGTTGAAGAAATGAAGAAAAAGAACAAGCAGCTGGAAGTCATTAACCGGTTAACACAGATCCATGTGGACAAATCATGGGAGGAAGTCAGCAGCTATCTGGCCGCCCAATTATCACAAATTCTTTCTTTCGACCGGTTTGTCCTGACGCTTCTCGACCATTCCGATCTGCTGTTTTATATTTCGGAGCCGGAAGCGGCGGGCTGGTCCTGCCGTTTTGTCAAAAGGCGAATGGTGACGAAGACGGCCATGTCGATTGAAGAATTCAAAAAGCTGCTTAAAAAGGAAATACCGGATCATCATGGCACGTCCGTTTGTTTGCAATATCAAGCCGGAAACATCTACGGATTTCTTACTCTTTTGAATCGGGAGAAAGTGGAGTATTCCCGGGAAGAGCTTGAGCTTTACAGGCGTATGGGAGAGCATGTGCGGATCTCCATTGAAAACATCCTCCTGTTTAAAGACGTGAGCGAGAAAGTCCACATTGAAGCGCAGCTGATCCAGTCTGCAAAAATGGCCGCTTTGGGAGAGATGGCTGCGGGAATCGCCCATGAATTGAACAGTCCGTTAACCGCCATTCTCGGGAATGTCCAGCTGCTGATGCGCGACATGAAAGACGGGCGTCCGGGCAAAATGCTGGAGGATATTTACCAGTGCGGCCTGCGCAGCAAAAAAATCATACAAAATTTATTGACATTCTCAAGACAGGAAGAATATCAGCTGGAAACCATGCACCTCTCCGGCTTGATCGATGACGTATTAGGGCTGGTGGGATATCAGCTGGCTGTTTCCGGTATTTCCATACAGAAGGAAATCGATCCGACACTCCCGGTCGTCAGAGGGAGCCGCAATCAAATCGAACAGGTGCTGATTAACCTTTTTCTGAATGCGAGAGACGCGGTGCAAGGAAAAAGCAACCCGGAAGTGATCATTGGAACATGCCTCGTCGATTTGGAGGACCGGCAATTCGTTTCGATCTATGTGCGCGACAACGGAGTCGGCATTGAAGAAGATAACGTCTCTCAAATATTCAATCCTTTTTTCACAACGAAGGAAAGCATGAAGGGTACCGGTCTGGGACTTTCCGTAAGTCTGGGCATTGCCGAGTCCCATGGAGGAAAGCTTCTGGTAGACAGCAGGGTCAACGAATACACCCAGTTTTCCCTTCTGCTGCCGATTCAAGAAAATGAAGGAGGGGAATCCTTTGAGTAGGGTGCTCGTCATTGATGATGAAATGGAAGTGACCTCTTTTTTTCGATATTTTTTGGAAGATAAAGGATGTGACGTGACGATTGCGAATTCAGGAAGGGAGGTCGATGAGCTGCTTCACCGGCATCCGTCTCCGTTTCATCTGGCTCTTGTGGATCTGAAGCTGCCTGATGCCAATGGATTGGATTTGTTGGCCAAAATTAAAACCAGGTACCCCGACTGCGAAGTCATGATCATGACCGGTTACAGCACCGTCAAATCAGCTGTGCTGGCCTTACAAGCGGGGGCCAAAGACTATTTGGAAAAGCCGTTTGATGACCTGGAAAGCCTGGAAAACATCATCAATTCCGTATTGCTGAACCCGGTCGGCAATACGGAAAAACTGAACATGGAAGCTGCGCAATACGGAATTATTTTTTCAAATTCAAGTCCGCTGCAAAAGGTCATAGCCGTAGCGGAAAAGCTGGCCAAGAAAGCCATCAACATTTTGATCGAGGGAGAGACGGGGACCGGCAAGGAATTGTTGGCCCGATTCATTCACGGCTCCAGTCTGAGAGCCCCCTATCCGTTTGTCGGCATCAATTGCGGGGCCGTGCCGGAAAGTCTGCTGGAGAGTGAATTGTTCGGTCATGAAAAAGGGGCGTTTTCCGGAGCGATCAGGACCAGAAAGGGGTATTTCGAGCTTGCTAATAACGGAACGCTCTTCCTGGATGAGATTGGAGAGGCGCCGACTTCGATTCAGGTAAAATTGCTGCGTGTGCTAGAGACGGGAGAGTTCATGAGGGTGGGCAGTGAGGAGATCCAAAAGAGCAATGTGCGGTTCATCTCGGCCACCAATCGAAATTTGGAAACCGAGGTCCAAAACAAACAATTTCGCTCTGACCTCTTATACCGGCTGGAGGGAGTGAAATTGTCGATTCCTCCGTTGCGGGAAAGACCCGGGGATATTCCGTTGATAGCGCAGTCCTATCTGGACAAAAAATATGGAGGCGAGTGCCGGCTTGATCCGGATGCAGCGGAGATGTTAAAAATGTACGATTGGCCCGGGAACGTGAGACAGCTCCTCAATGTGCTCAATCAGACGCATGCCATTCACGAATGCAAGTGTTTAAAGCCAGACCATCTTCCGCCATATTTGCTGCAAAGAGCGGAGCATCCCGACAACCCCATGCCGATTGACCGGCAAATCGAAGATTTTATTGAACGGGAAGCCAAGCAATTTGTGCAAAGTCTGGTCAATGGCCTGAGCCAAGCCGAGCAGCTCCATTTAAAAAAAGTATTGGACAGGATCAGAAAGATGGAAGGGGAAATCGGGAGAAAAGTGATTGAAAGAAAATTGTCCGAGACCAATAGAGACAGGCAGTTGTTAAGCAAAAAATTAAATATCTCCATGAGGACGCTCCGATATATTCTAAATGAGAAGTAACGAAAGTCTCAATGCGATTGTTCTATTTTGAACAAGATGAAACACCCGATCTGTTCCATTTCTATGCAAAGCGATATAAGCGCTTACAAAAAAAGCTGGCACAGCCGTTTATTTTCCATTGGCACGACTTTTGCTCTAGTTTTTATTGTCAAAAATCAATGGATATAAAGGAGGCTGTACAAATGATTTATGCACAACCGGGGCAAGCCGGCTCCAAAGTTACTTTTAAAAAGCGCTACGACAATTATATCGGGGGAAAATGGGTTGCGCCTGTCAAAGGGGAATATTTTGAGAACATCACGCCGGTAACAGGCCAGATTTTTTGCGAAGTGGCCCGTTCGACAGCGGAAGATATCGAATTGGCGCTGGATGCTGCCCATGCCGCCAAGGACGCCTGGGGGCGCACATCGGCGGCCCAGCGTGCCTTGATTCTGCAAAAAATCGCCGACCGCATGGAAGCCAATCTGGAGCAGCTTGCCGTAGCCGAAACCTGGGATAACGGAAAGCCCGTCCGGGAAACGCTGGCTGCCGACCTTCCTTTGGCAATCGACCATTTCCGGTATTTTGCGGGCTGCATTCGCGCCCAGGAGGGAACGCTCGGAGAAGTGGACGGCGATACGGTTGCCTATCATTTCCATGAACCGTTAGGCGTCGTCGGGCAAATCATCCCATGGAATTTCCCGCTGTTGATGGCTACATGGAAGATTGCGCCGGCGCTCGCTGCGGGCAACTGCATCGTGCTGAAGCCAGCGGAGCAAACGCCAGCTTCCATCCTGGTCCTGGCGGAGCTGATCGGCGATTTGCTGCCTCCAGGAGTATTGAATATCGTCAACGGCTTCGGGCTGGAAGCAGGCAAGCCTCTTGCTTCAAACAACCGCATCGCCAAGATCGCTTTTACAGGAGAAACGACGACAGGCCGCTTAATTATGCAATACGCATCACAAAACATTATTCCGGTTACGCTGGAATTGGGCGGCAAGTCTCCCAATCTCTTTTTTGAAGACGTTTTCGCCAAAGACGACGCGTTCTTGAATAAGGCTATCGAAGGGTTTGTGCTGTTCGCTCTGAACCAAGGCGAGATTTGCACCTGCCCGTCCCGCGCCCTGATTCAGGAATCGATTTACGAACCGTTCATCGAACGGGCATTAAAGCGCGTGGCTGCGATCAAGCAGGGCAATCCGCTCGATACCGAAACGATGATCGGAGCTCAGGCATCTTCGGAACAGGTGGAGAAAATTTTGTCCTATATCAGCATTGGCAAACAGGAAGGTGCGGAATGTCTGATCGGCGGAAACAGATCGTCGTTGAAAGGCGACCTGGAAGGCGGGTATTATATTGAGCCGACCGTGTTCAAAGGGCACAACAAAATGCGTATTTTCCAAGAAGAGATTTTCGGGCCGGTCGTTTCCGTAACGACGTTCAAAGATCAGGAGGAAGCGTTATCCATCGCCAATGACACCCTGTACGGGTTGGGGGCAGGGGTATGGACCCGCGATATCAATACAGCTTACCGTTTCGGAAGAGGCATACAGGCCGGCCGCGTATGGACCAACTGCTACCACGCTTATCCGGCGCACGCGGCATTCGGGGGCTACAAGGTTTCCGGGATTGGCCGTGAAACGCACAAAATGATGCTTTCCCATTACCAGCAGACGAAAAACCTGCTTGTCAGCTACAGCCCGGACGCTTTAGGATTCTTCTAAGAAGGTCATCGTCATGGAAGAAGTCCGAAAAGTTCTGGCCACTGACGCCGCCCTTGAACTGATCGAGTTTTTGAAAGCCAAATACGGTCCTGTCATGTTCCATCAATCGGGAGGGTGCTGCGACGGCAGCTCTCCGATGTGCTACCGCGAAGGCGAATTTCTGATCGGCGAATATGACGTGTTATTGGGGGAAATCGGCGGAGCCCGCTTTTATATGAGCCGGGCCCAATATGAATACTGGAAGTTTACGCAGTTAATCATTGATGTCGTTCCCGGCAGGGGAGGCATGTTCTCGCTGGAGGGACCGGAAGGACGCCGGTTCCTGACACGCTCCCGCGTTTTCACGGACGAAGAATTAAAGGCGCTTCAATTATAAGCAGGGGTAAATACAATACTATAGTCTAATGGCCATTTGAGGCAATGAATAGGGTACGCAAGGGGCAGGGGGATTTTCCTCCTGCCCTTTTCGTCGCTATTTTACATGCATAGTACAAGTTAAGAAACGAATACATTATGATGTCATGCGCGAAGGGAGAGATTCCAAATGATCAACCGACAGGATGCCAAAACATATCGCTTGAATATTTTTTATGGCGAATCGGATTTGAATCGGATCATTGATGATTTGGCCAAACAAACGGTCCGGAAAAACGCGGGAGATTTTGTCTGCCGGGGAGTAAAAAAAAGCCGGACGTTTAGACGAGCTGTGTAGCGGATGACGGGAAGAGGAGTATCATTCACCGGCCTTTTCCGGTTCGCTCCGAGAGATCCGTTTGATATATTCTGGAGGTTCCGCAATGAGGGTTGCGAATGAGACAGGAAATAAGACGGCCATTTACGTGAGGGTCAGTACGACGAAGGAAAGCCAAAAAGACAGTCCCGAGCATCAAGAAGCCGTTTGCCGGGAAAAAGCGCGTCAAATGGAATTGGAAGTTTTGGAACAATTCATCTATGAAGACAGGGATACGGGTACGACTATTGTTCATCGCCCTGCCATACAACAACTGATCCTGGATGCGAAAAGAGGGGAATTTCGAAATGTCATTTTTGCCTCATTATCGCGTTTTTCAAGAGATTCCCTGGATTCATTATCGCTTAAACGAATATTGGTCGATACGCTTGGGATCAGATTGATTTCACTGGATGAAGGATTCGATTCTCTTATCGACTTGGACGAGTTAAAATTTCAGATCCTATCCGCAGTCAATCAGAAATTAAGCGAACAAATCAGCTTCAGCTCCCGTCGGGGAATAAGACAGTCCGCTCTGAAAGGAAATTTTATCGGAAGCGTGGCTCCTTATGGATATAAAAAAGTGATGATAGATAATAAGAAGACATTAATACCGGACGATCAGACCAAAGGAATTGTCCAATTAATATTTCAACTATACACTGCTCACAAAATGGGAGAGAAACAAATCGTTAAATATCTGAACGAGGAGAAGAAAATTGCTTCACCCAAAGGCGGTGTTTGGGGGCTTTCTTCCGTGCAGCGGATATTACAAAATGAAGCCTATACAGGAGTTAACGTATTCGGCAAGTATGAGTCCAAACTGATTTATAATAATACGGAGGATCTCTCGGACAGAACAAAGAAACTGGTCAAACGGGATCAAGAAAAATGGGAACGGGCAATTCATCCTGTGACTCATGAAGCGATCATCGATACAGAGCTGTTCAAACTGGCTCAAGAGATCCGGCTGCAGCGCGGTGGCGGGAAACGTGGCGGAATACGAAACAATAAAAATTTGTTTGCAGGTATCATACAATGCTCCCACTGCGGGGCGGCCATGGTCACCCTGCGGTCAAAAGGCCGGCAAACCCATCGCGAAGGCAAAGAATATCGATACTTGATTTGTTCCAAACGGAGGAGGCAAGGAGCTGCAGGATGCCATAATGATTATTGGCTTCCTTATTATCCGTTTAAAAAGGATTTGCTTGACATCATCTCCGATCATGTTGCGCAAAGCAGCTTGGCAGAAGATTTATTTGAAAAATATAAAGACTTATTGAACATCAATAATGACGATAGCGGTAAACAAATCCAATATGCTGAAAAGCAGCTTGAAAATCAACGCAAGCTATTATTTAAACTTCGAAAAGAAAAAATGCAGGGGACTTTGGACGAAAAGCAATATGAATTTGAGAAACAGCAATACGAAGCCGATATCTTTGCATTGGAAAAAAGGCTGGAAGAACTCAGGAATAACCATGAAAAGAAAAACAACTTGAATGAGTTATATGAGGAAGTCATGGATTCATTGGACGATTTGGTGACATTGAATTTCGATGACGAAGATGAATTTGAAGAACTCCGGTTGATTATTTTGAAATTAATTGAGCGGATTACCGTTGACCGCAAAGGAAACATTTCTGTTAAGACAACATTCGGACCCCAATGGAAAGATCTTGCTGCTCAGGAGGATGAAGCTGCCGGTGGGAAGCACTCATACTAAAATGATGCCACTTTCAAACCACATCACGAATGTAATGCAAAAACTCAACGTAAAGGGACGTTCGCAGGCGGTTGTCGAGCTGATCAAGCTTGGGGAGTTGCAGATCTGAAAAATTTCATTGACCCTAACAAAGCCTTCTTTTTGCGGTTCCTCTGCATAGAGG
Source organism: Paenibacillus sp. Pae15 (assembly GCF_024519685.1). NCBI lineage: Bacteria > Bacillati > Bacillota > Bacilli > Caryophanales > Paenibacillaceae > Paenibacillus > Paenibacillus sp. Pae15. Next base: position 195,630 of record NZ_JALJRM010000002.1, read on the forward strand.
ATCGTGAGACGAGGGCTTTTTGGTTTGGGGAGAAAATTTGATATAAATTTTAAAATTTTCCTTCAACATCTTACCCATTATGTGATATATTAGTACAGGACTAAAGTTCTAAAATATGCCAGCAGGAAACCTGACGAAAGTAAGGAGGAACCGGATTTAGGACTATTTTTGAGAACCCTTTATATAGATATTTACAGTAAGAAATGCCTATTAAGCATGAGATAATAAAACAAATGTATCATGAGGTGTACTGAATGAAGCTTACGATTGGCAAAAAAATGTTGGGTGGATTTCTTAGTGTTTCTTTACTTCTTGGAATCATTAGTTTTATATCGTATTACAACATCAAGAAGGTAGACGAATCCTATTCCGATTTGGTTGAGCGCCGGGTCATCATTTTATCCAATGCCAAGGATATGCAAATCAGTGCTTCGCGGCAAATTTCCGGTATGCGAGGGGTGTTGATGCAAGAAGAAGGTTCATCGGAGATAGTAGCAACCGCTATTAATGATCTGAGCGAGAAGATCAATGCTACCATCCAAATAGTCCAACGTGAAGAACTCAAGGCTAAATTACAAAAGCTGCAAATATTGAATGCCGATTTCAAATCGCAATCCGATGCGATAATCGCTTCGGCGAGAAGCAATCCCGAACAAGCTGTACGTCAATCAAACCAAGTTTTATTTCCATTAGCTAGAGAAATAAGGGACATGTCAGACCAAATCGCCAATGAACAAGCAAAATTGATGGAAGAAGCAAGTGCGGCTAACCGTCAGTTAGTTGACTCGGTTGTGACTACCGTTCTTTTTCTGAGTGTTTTTGCTTGTATTTTGGCCGTATTGATAGGGGTATATATTACTCGAATCATCAAAAAACCTATTTTAACTATAGCCGCCAGTGCAAAGGAAATTTCATCAGGGATTCTTACCGGGGACGATATTAAGGTGAAAAACCGCGATGAAATTGCGGATCTGGCAAACTCCTTCAATCAAATGAAGATGAACCTCCGGCATTTGATTGGTCAGGTAAGTAATAATGCCAAGCAGGTTAGTGCCACTTCACACGATTTATTTGAAAGTGCTGAACAGACCAGCAAAGCTACGGAGCAAATATCGATTGCCATTCAAGAGGTGGCATTGGGCTCTGAAAAACAGGTTCACAGCGCCGCGGAAGCGAATCAGGCGGCCGCTGAAATTTTAAGAGGGATGAATCAGGCGGCCTTGTCCATTCAATCTGTTGCTGATCTGACTACAACAGCTAACGAAAAAGCAACCGCTGGAAATAAAGTGGTGACGCAGGCTATGGAACAAATGAATGTTATGCAGCGCTCAGTGGGACACACCGCAGAGGTGATAAATGCGCTTGGCGAAAAGTCAAAAGAAATCGGTCATATTGTTCAGTTGATTACCGAAATATCCAATCAGACCAACCTGTTAGCTCTTAATGCTGCGATAGAAGCTGCGCGGGCCGGGGAACATGGAAGAGGTTTTGCTGTAGTTGCCGATGAAGTACGAAAATTAGCAGAACAATCCGGAGACGCGGCGGGCCAAATTCGTCAACTGATCGGCGAGGTTCAAGCGGAAGCGGACAAGGCTGTTCAATCGATGGACGAAGGGGCTAATGTTATACTTGAGGGTATTCAAATGGTTCATCAAAGCGGTGAAGCTTTCAGAGACATCGTCAAGGCGATCGAACAAGTTGCTGCCGAATCTCAAGAGGTATCTGCTATCATAGAACAAGTGAATTCAAGCTCACAAAGTATGGCGGAAATGATGGAAGGCGTGGCACATATCGCTGAACAATCGGCAGGAAATACACAGAACGTGGCTGCTTCAGCAGAAGAACAAAATGCCTCCATGGAAGAAATATCAGCCTCTGCGGAATCCTTAAGCAAGATGGCTCAAGATCTGCAGGAAATGATAAGCAAATTCAAAGTGTGATATCTATGAATCCTCAAAAGCTTTCTTTTTACGCTGCCTCTAAGTGGAGGGATCGTAAGACGGGGGCTTTTTTTGTTAAACGTTGCCTTAAAAAGTCATTTCCCATGCATATTGCAAACCGAAAATCAACATATTATTGGTAAATGAATGGTCTTGGGAAGGAAGTTTGTTATGAAATTTTGGACTGGATGTATAGCGGTGATGCTGATTCTTGGTTCCGTCTTGGTTGCTGAAGCGCAAGAAATTGCAATTCCGACCAAACAGGCTGCTATTGTTATTGACGATTTTGGTAACAACATGTTCGGAACCAAAGAGATGATGAACCTGCCTTTTCCGATTACCGTTGCGGTTATGCCATTTTTGCCAACGACCAAAAGGGATGCGGAATGGGCGCACCAAGCCGGTCATGAAGTGATAGTCCATATGCCGATGGAGCCCAAGTCAGGGAACAAAGACAAATGGCTTGGACCCGGGGCGATTACGACCGACCTCGCCGAAGAGGAAATCAGGCGGCGTATTAACGCCGCGATTGATGATGTTCCCCATGCTGTCGGCATCAATAATCACATGGGTTCAAAAGTGACGGCCGATGCTCGCATCATTCGCATCATACTGGAAGAATGCCAAAAAAGAGGGATGTATTTTCTGGACAGCCATACGAATTACCGGAGCATTGTTTCCAAAACGGCGTCAAAAGTCGGAGTCCCTTGTATTGAAAACCATATTTTCCTGGATGATATCAACACGAGGGAGCATATTTACAAGCAAATTACATTGCTTCAGGAGCATTTGAAGGACCATGACCAATGCGTAGCGATAGGGCATGTTGGAACCCGAAAGAAAACGGCAGCGGTTTTGGGAGATGTCATCCCTAAATTAAAGAAGGAAATTCAATTTTTGCCTGTATCCGCACTGGTCAAAAAACAGCCGCCCTTATAAGCAGCAAGCCGAGGGTCATCCGCTTGTTGTCTGCTAGTGGATCAAACGGCGAGCACCCCAATAATGCGCATCATAATAAGGCGTACCGAAAAGGGGAGTGATTTTGACTTCTTTGGTCCCTCCGTAGGTGCTTGCATGGAGTATTTTATTGTTCCCAAGATAGATGGCCACGTGAGAAACTCCTCTGGTATAGGTTCCGTACAGAAATACCAGATCGCCTTTGCGAAGATCGGATTTATTTACAGGCGTCCCCATTTGGCTGATCAATGCTGCAGAATGAGGAAGGTTGAATCCGTTTTGATTAAAGGAATATTGGACAAATCCCGAGCAGTCAAAAGCAACATACGGCGTATCTCCGCCAAATACATACGGTGTTCCAAGCTGTTTCAACCCCGTTGCAATGACGGCATCGGCTTTGGCTTCCCAGCTCTGTTTTTGAGCGGTGGAGCGGGGAAGATGGATCACCACGCCTGCATAAATGTTTTGCGGGTCCAGGTTAGGGTTGGCCGCTATCAGATCGGACAGTTTAATATTCAGCTTTTGCGAAACGGTCCAGAGCGTATCAGAGTCCGTGGCTATGTATTGATTGGGAGCGTTTGCAGCAGCGACTCCGCTAAATAAAAAGGTTCCGGCCAATACGGATGAAACGATCATATTTTTCATTTGTTACCTCCTGTATGTTATTCTAGTTGCACTAACCATTCTATCAAGGATGAAGAAATCGAATAAAGGGGTAAATTCTGGAATCGGAAAAAGGAAACAAATGAGCGTTTTCACACGGTTTGGATGAGATAATGGATTTCATTAGCAAAATTCTATATAATGAATGGATAAGGGTTAAGGGAGGGATAACCATGCGTATCAAGAATAAAGGCATACGGTTGTTTTTTTTGCTGTTCATTCTGCTTGCGCTGGCAGTGGCTTCGGTCAGTCCCTTCATTACTATCGATCCTATATCCAGAGGGTTGTCGTCATCCTTGGGACATTCAACGTATTCCTCAGGTACGATGGTTTTCCAGCAGGTCATGATGACATACCTGATCGCAGCTTTTTCTCTGGCTTGCTGTCGGGATCTGCTGAAATTCTTGCTGTTCCGAATGCCGATCAATCGTTTTGATTGTACGGTTCCTAAGCGGATGAGGAAGGTTCTGCTGTACCCGATCAAGTTTACTTCACATTTTGTGGCGTTTTGAAGCCTGCATGTTTGATCGATACATTACAATAACCGATTCGGATACAAAGTGAGCTTTCAGGAGGTCATTGAATTATGCCAAATATCAGAGAAATCGATTTGCCCGGCATCGGCCGCAAATTTCAACTTATTACCCGTGGAGGAGACAAACTGGTCATCATTATCCACGACGACGGAAGAAGAGAACTTTATCATTTTGAACATGAAGATCCGGATGACAGCATTTCTATGGTAACTCTCGACGACGACGAAGCACGCATCATAGGCAGCATCATCGGCGGAATGAATTATAAGCCCAAAGCGCTGGAGACCATTGAAGTGGAACTGGATGATTTGACCATTGAATGGTACAAGGTCGAGCCGAACTATAAATGTGTCGGCCTGTCCATCGGGCAGTTGGAAATCAGGCAAAAGACGGGCACCAGCATTATTGCGGTGGTTGAGAAAGATCACAGCAAGAAAATCAATCCGGGTCCGGATTACGTGTTTAAAGCCGATTCCATGCTGATTGTTGCCGGAGAACGGAAACATTTAAAACTCCTCAAACAGATTTTGGTTAGCGGGAGTGAATAAGCATGGATCATATCGTTCTGGAGGTAGGTCTTGCTATTTCACTCATTGCTATCGCGGGCTTGTTATCAGCTAAACTGCGCTTTTCCGTTATTCCGTTTTACATTTTGGTCGGTATGGCGGTAGGTCCTCACGCCCCCAAAATCGGATTTTTCGATTTCCGCTTCATTGAGAGCGCGCCATTGATCGAATTCATGGGCCGTCTCGGAGTTCTTTTCCTCCTCTTTTATCTGGGACTGGAATTCTCTGTCGGCCGTTTGATTAAATCAGGCAAATCCATCGCCGTCGGCGGCACGATATACATCGCGATTAACTTTACTTTGGGCCTTCTGCTCGGCTGGATGCTGGCCCTTCCTGTAAAGGAAATATTAGTCGTTGCAGGGATAACCACGATTTCTTCAAGTGCCATTGTTGCTAAGGTTTTGGTAGATTTAAAAAGAACAGCTAACCCCGAAACCGAGATGATTCTTGGCATTATCATGTTCGAAGACGTATTTCTGGCTGTCTATATCTCGATCCTCTCCGGACTTGTCCTAAGCGGCGCTTCCTCGCTTGGCGGCGTATTGCTTTCCGCTTTAATGGCTTTGGGATTCATGCTCTTCTTTATCATCCTTGGCCGAAAGGCCGTACCATTCTTAAACCGTGCATTAAATATTCGATCCAATGAACTCTTCGCGCTTGTGATTTTTGGCACTTTGTTTTTGATTGCAGGCATTGGTGAAACAATTCACGTTGCCGAGGCCATCGGCGCGCTGCTGACCGGGCTGGTTCTGGCGGAGACAGAGCATATGAAGCGGATCGAGCACCTCATCCTTCCTTTTCGGGATTTCTTCGGAGCCGTGTTCTTCTTCAGTTTCGGCTTGTCGATTGATCCGCTTACTTTAGGCGGAGCCGTGTGGTACTCTCTGGCGGCCGTCGTCGTTACATTGATCGGAAACTTCATTGCAGGCATGCTCGCGGGGAAATACGCCGGCTTGTCATCCAAAGCGTCGGCGAACATCGGGCTTACGATTGTGTCACGTGGCGAGTTTTCCATCATTATGGCGAACATCGGCAAAGCGGGCGGATTGCTTGCGATTCTGCAGCCGTTTGCTGCGCTCTATGTTTTGATTCTGGCGATCCTGGGACCGCTGCTGACTAAAGAATCCAAGTGGGTCTACACCATGCTGAACCGCATTATTCCGCTTGAGAATACAAAAAAAGAGCAGAAGACTCCTGCTCGGCAGATCGATGAATCTTGAAAATAAAAATGCAGATGAAAGATAAAGGCAGGCATCCGTACCTGCACATGCTGCTCCGGTATGGCTTGTTCGCAGCCGGTATCGTTCTCGTATCCGTAGGATTGGAGCTGTTTCTGAGACCCAATTGGATCGTGCCTGGCGGTGTTCAAGGCCTCTCGATCATGCTGGCGTATATCACCGAAATGCATATGGGGTTGTTTCTTTTTCTGCTTCACCTTCCGTTTGTTTTTCTCACGGGAGTGAGGCGAAAGGACATTTCCGCCTGGATGGCTTGGATCGGCCTGCTGCTGCTTACTTTCGTTACGCTGCTGCTGCACCCCGTACCGCCGGTGACCGAGCATCCGCTCGCTGCATCGGTTGCCGGAGGACTGATGCTCGGGATCGGTACCGGAATGATGGTCAAATATGGTGCGCACACGGACGGAGTAAGGGAAACGGCAGTATGGTTAAGGAAAAAAACGAGGCTTTCCACCGCTGAGCTCGTGACTCTGATTCATATCGGCATTCTGGCTTTGGCCGGGTTCCTCTTTGGTTGGGAACAAGCTTTGTACTCCATTATTTCTTATTTCCTGGCTTACTGCTCGCTGCAGTTCATGCTAAGGGACCATTTTGATCTGATGATGGTGTGGATCAGGACCAATCATGCATCCGCCGTGAAAGAAAAGGTGTCCGAGGCATACGGCGATCAAGCGGTATGGGTATCTTCACCGGCTTATTCCAACACATCCCCGAATGAACTGTTTCTCATTATACCGCGTGAACTTATGACCCGGATCCAGCCGGTTCTGTCGAGTGCGGACCCTGAGGTCTCCGTGATTTTCACTCCGATCAAACCATCGGAAGCGGCGGAATATACGCGACGCTAGCGACAAAGAGGCACCCTCATGGGATGCCTCTTTGTCATTTATTTCTTTTTGAAAACGTTCATATTTTTATCAAAAAGCAGCCATGACTTTCAGGCCGTATGAATTGACAACCCTTTGAAAAGAATATACGATTAATTTTATATGCCTAACTATAACTTTGCAGTACCGGGCTGAGACCGTTGAAAGGCGCGGATCGCGCTTTTTCCAAGGGTTTTCTGTTGTCAAATGGTTTTTTTTGTGAAAAACCTGCGTAATCTGCCGGAAACCTGAATGTTTTGGGCATTTTCGGTGTATAATGGAATTATATCAACCTATTATAGTAAAATATACTTATATGCCTGACTGCAAGGTATCCAAGGAGGAAACGGATATGGATAACATCACATCTCTGTCGGAATTGCTGGCAGAGCAGAAGGCGTCGTCGTATATAGAAATTCCAGGGGTCGTCTCCAGAACATTCGGCCAAACGACGCTTTCTACAACATTGCCCATGAGTAAGCTTTTTGCCATCTATGAAGTGGATTTGGAGGTTCAGCGCTCCATCGTCCCGCAAAACTTGTCCAAAATGATGGACTATATCATGCTCTATCTGGATCACGGACAAGGGATTTATTTTCCGGGGATTATTTTGTCTGCCCGCGGTGCCGGTGAATATGATCCGGATTCACGCTTGTACAGACTTCAAGCCATCGAGAAACTGTACGTGGTCGACGGGCAGCATCGCTTGGCGGCATTCCGGCGTTTGATGGAAACGCTGCAAAGCGCTATGGCGCGGGCCAAAGACCGCAGAGAGTACGATCGTATGGAAGAGATTTCGGCGAAGCTGAGCAAGCTGTACACGTTCCCGATGTCCACGATGATTTATCTTGATATCAATGCGCGTCAAGAGCGCCAGCTGTTCTCGGATATCAATAAGCTCCCGCGCAAGATCGGCGGGAATTTGGCGGGTTTGAGAGAGCAGCGCAGATTTTATCATGTCCTTGCTTCCCGTCTGGCACTGGAGACAGAGGTGATGAAACAAATTCCGGTCGATATGTTTACCGAGCGGGGCAAAGGGCCGGAGTACCTGTTCTCTTATCACCTGCTGATCGAGATAATGATTGGTTTGTTTGAAGGGCGTTTGAAGTCAGCCGCCCGGAACAACGGGTATTACTTCGAGGATCAACAGGTGGAGGAGCACATGAAGCTGGCCGTCCATTACTTTGAGAGCCTGCTGAAGTATTTGCCTGCGCCGGAAAAAGGCGAATTGTGCTGGTCGGAGAACCTGCAAATCGCTCTGTCCATGTTCTTCCATGATGAAGTGACCAAAACCGGCACGTTTAACAAATATGCGCTTGACTATGCGCTTAAAATTTTGCCTCACATCGATTGGGATGCCATTTACACTGGGGATGAGAAAGACCGTTTGCCCAGACGCTCCCGCATTATGAAAGCATACCAATATATTAAAGATTTTTATCAGGAGCACCATATGTTCCTGATTCGTGAAGACTCGCTTGCTGAACAAGTTTTCCAAACGGATAACACTAAGGAGGACGTTGGCTAATGGACGGCTTAAATCTACAAATGACGATCCATCCATTTTGCGATCGTTTCGGACTTGCAACGGTAGCCATTCAAGTACAGGATTTGTTGAACTATACAACGATCGACCCGATGGTGCAGAGGAAGCTGAGCGCCGGTCAGCGCCGTAAAATTGCGAACTATTTGCAAGAACGCGATCTTGACCGCGTGTTTTTTGGCCCGGTTACACTCAGCCTGCGGGATGTCAGCAGCTTGGCTAAGGCGGATAACGGTTTGTTCCTGCGCCCGGGTTCCAAGCTGAGCATACTCGACGGACAGCACCGTATTCTTGCGCTGGGGTATGTAGGCGAGCAAATGCTCAAAGAAGCCCGCAGCCTGGAAAAGAAGGTTGCCGCTTTGAAGATCAAGCATCGCAAGACGCCGGACAATGCGGAAATTGCCGCCGAGCTGGAACAGCTTGAAGGGCAGGTAGAGCAGTTGGAACGCCGCCGTCTGGAGCTTATGGAAAGCGAGCTGGCGGTTCAGATTTATATCGGCCTTAGCGAAGAAGAAGAAAAGCAGCTGTTTGGAGACATTAACTCCAAGGTGCAGCTGGTAAGCAAGGAGCTCGGCCATTCGTTCGACTCCATCGACCCGCTCAACGTTGTTATTCAGCAGGTAGTGGATCATAACGTGTTCCTGAAGGGCGCGGGCGTGGAACGCAGGGCCAACCTGACCGCATACAACAAAAATTTCACTTCGTTCAGCTGGTTGTATTCTACGGCCACCATGTTGTTTACCGGGAAGATGCAGCCGTCTTATGAGCTGGCGCGTAAGATCAAGCAGGATCCTTCCACGTATATCGAGATTTTGCACCAGTTCTTTACCACGCTCATTCCGTTGATGCCGGAACAGCCTGGTCTGCCTCAGTACAGTTCGTCTTCGCGTGCCATGCAGGAGAGTATCGCGCTTTATGCGAACCGTTATTTGTTTGCGGACGGCAAATATGTGAGAAACTGGACGACCTGTTTGAACATTTTTGAAGGCTTCGACTGGACCCATGAAAACGAGCAGCTGATCGAACGTTTCGGGCTGCTTGACAATGGGAAGCTGAACCTCATTCATGAGAAATCGCTGCGCAAACACGCCAAACTGGTTGAATTGTTCCAGGAAATGCATGGCGACCCGGTCAATGAAGATGAAGCATCAGCATAATCGAAAATGAGAAAAGCTCCACGGCGACCCATAGGTTTCTGTGGAGCTTTTTTGGTTTCCGGAGCGATGTAAACTTAAACGCCGGTCAGTTTGTTGATGACCATAATTGCCGCACCGGTGGCAAGCGCATCTTCCCCCAAGGAGCCCTGGCTGAACACGACCTGGTACTTCGGATAGTAGTAGGTTCTTTGGATGGCGACGCGAGTGGCGGTATGGAAAAAACCGGGATGGCTGCCGATCAAAGCACCGCCGAGAATGACTTTCTCGGGATGCAGAATATTGAGCAAATTGGATAATCCGATGCCAAAATAAGTGGCGGCCTGAGTGAACAATTCGACGGTTAGAGGATCATTCTCGCGCAAAGCCTGTCCCAGATGAGCAAACGTGATTTTCTCCGGATCCGGCTCCATACGGAGCAATAGGCTGTCACGCCCCTGCTTAAGCCGGCGCTGAGCCTGCCGCTCCAGCGCATGAATGGAGGCGTACGATTCCCAGGCGCCGAAATTGCCTTCATCCCACAGCCGGGTCCCGTCGGTTTGAATAATCATCTGCCCGACGGCTCCTTCCATGTCCACTGCCCCGTAAACGACCTGCCCGTTCGTCATCATGGCCGAGCGCAGGCCGACGCCGACATGAATATACAGCAGATGCCGATAATCCCGCCCGCGGTCGGACCAGGACTCTCCGATCAGGGCGGTATTGGCCCCGTTGTCGAGGAGAACGGGAAACCCGAGCCTCTGCCCCAGAACGTCGGTCACGTGCACCTGGTTCCAGCCCTCGGAAGGGAAATATAAGGGTTCCAGGATGGTGCCCGAGGCTCGATCGACCGGTCCTACCGCCCCGACACCCATGCCAAGCACTTTATTTGAGGAAATGCCGCGCCCGGACATCATCTTCTGCGCCGTCAAGACAATCTCATCAAACAGTACATCCGGACTAAGGCTCTCGGTCATCACCCAGGTTTTCGACTCCAGCTTGTTCATTTGCAGGTCGAAGAGCATCAGTTTGGAGTACATTCTGGATATATCCAGTCCGAACACATAGGCATAGTTGGGATTAATGGTGTATAGAATCGGCCTTCTGCCGCCTGTCGATTCTCCAAAGCCCGCCTCCAGGATCAGCCCTTGCGCCGTTAGCTCTTCAAGGGTTCGGGTCAGGGTGCTGCCGGTCAGGCCGCTCTTATCGAGGAGGTCGATTTTGGATACGGTTCCCACTTTTCGTATTTGTTCAAAAATATCTTTTGCTTTCCGGCCGGAAATTCTTCGTTCCAGGCTATCATGTTCCATGATCTTCCTCCGATGCCAGAATCATTGCTGATTAAAATATAATTATACTATACTCGTGACGGGTCGGAAACAATAACGTGATTTTTGCGGCCGTGTTCTGGTAAAATAGGGTGTAGTTTGTAATATTCAATCGGCTGTATGAGATATGCGGGAAGGGACGATGGAGAGATGGCGGAGTGGTTTGAAAAGAGCTTTGGACAAGATTATTTGTTGGTATATAAACATCGTGATTTACAAGGGGCTTATGAAGAGGTTCATCGGATGATGGACTGGCTGGAGCTGCCGGAAGGAGCGAGAGTGCTTGATTTATGCTGTGGAATGGGCCGCCATTCGATGGCGCTTCATGACTTTGGCTTTCAGGTCACGGGAGTCGACCTTTCTGAGGTGCTTTTGGCAGAGGCGAAGAAGCTGGACAGGAAGGGTGAAGTGCGATGGATTCAAGGAGATATGCGCAGCGTGCCTTTGACGGAGCAGTTTGATGCGGTTGTTAATTTGTTTACGTCCTTCGGTTATTTTACCGAGCCTTCTGACAATGAAAGGGTATTAAGGGAAATTCAAAGACTGCTTAAACCGGAAGGACGTTTCATTATCGACTATTTGAATCCGTCTTATGTGGCCGCTCACCTCGTCCCGCATTCGGTGCGTACGGAAGGCGGGATTACCATCGACGAACGGCGTCGGATCGAGGATGGGTTCGTCCGGAAAACGATTGTGCTGCAGGATGAAAAGAACCGGGAAGAACGGGTTTATGATGAGCAGGTGAGGCTAATTGATCGGGAAACCTTTCTTCAGATGCTGAGCAGGGCGGGATTGGCTGCAGATGCCGTGTACGGCGGCTACGATGCTTCTCCATATGAGCCCGATGACTCCCAACGGATGATTTTTGTAGGCAGGAGGGAAGCGTAGGATGTCAAGTCGATTGTCGTTATCCACTACGGTTACGGAGCACGGCGATGTTCTGCAGGTGAAAGTTCCGCTTCCGTTTCCTTTACGCTTTGTCAACAGCTATCTGCTGCCCGGGCCCGGCGGCTGGACATTGATCGATCCGGGCCTCCGGACGGAAGCGGCCGAATTGCTGTGGGAGTCGGTGCTCGCCGAACGGGGGATTCGTTTTGACCACATCGAGCGAATCGTGCTCACTCATCATCATCCCGACCATTATGGCCTGGCAGGATGGTTTCAGGAACGCTCGGGCGGCGCTCCCGTCTTGATGTCGCGGACGGCCTGGGAGCAAACCCGTCTCCTGTGGGGCGAGGGTCAGCCTATGACGGAAAAGCTGATGGCGCTGTTTCGAACCAACGGGCTGCCCTCGGAGCTGGAGAAGACGGTGCGGGAGAATATGGACAGCTTCGTACAGGCCGTATCGCCGCAGCCGCAAGTCACCATTATTGATGAAGCGCAAAAAGTAAGGCTGGGCAAGGACGACTACGAGCCTATACATACGCCGGGGCATGCTTCCGGGCACCTGATCTTTTATCGTGCGGAGACGGCAACGATGTTTTGCGGCGACCATGTGCTGCCGCAAATTTCGCCTAATGTCAGCTATTTGCCCGGTATCGACGAGAACCCGCTTGCAAGTTATATGGCGAGCTTGGAGTTGATCAGCCGCTACGAGGTGCGCCTGGCGTTTCCGGGCCACCGGGAGCCGTTCGCTCATTTGCAGCAGCGGGCGAAGGAACTGATCGCTCATCACCGTCAGAGGCTTGAATCAATGCGTGTTCTCCTGACGCAGCCGCGTACGGCTTATGACGTATGCCGCGCCGCCTTCGGAGAGAAGCTGAGCACGCACCAGCTCCGGTTCGCTCTGTCGGAGACGGTGGCGCACCTGATCTGGCTGCGCGAACAAGGGGCGGCGCGGTGTACAGAGCGGGACGGCATCATCCGCTATGAGCAGCAATAAGCCGAGCGTGCCTGTTCCGGCGCGATAAGCGAGATCCGGTGCTTTCTGCATATTTTACTGCAAAATGGGAAATATGAGACCAGTAAGAAATGCAGAGCTCTTGCTCTCTGCCATGCGCAAAGGAAGGGGAAGGCTCAATGACAAAAGACGGCATGCCGCCGAAAGGCGCACCGCTCCGGCTGCTGCTTCCGGTCATCGCATGCCTTGTTGCGGCAACCGGCTGCAGGGCATCTGATAACGAATCGATGAGGCCGCTTCCGTACGAAGGGGCGCGGCTGACGATGGCCGGAGTTGACGATGGTCCGGGAGGACTGCGCGTAACGACTTCGGAGCACTTCACCCGCTTGGCGGGCGGGAAGCTGCAGACTTATGCGGCGGCGGAGCCGCGCTCGCAATCCTTTGCCACCTTCGCGGACGCAGCTTGGCAGTGGGAGCAAAAAGCGTCTCCGCAATTTATTGCCGTCGGTGAAGCCTGGGTGCGTACTCACGGCTTCCCGGCATCCTGGGCCAAGCAGCTGCAGCGGCTTGGTGTGAGGCAAGGACGCAAGCCCTTGCTTGCCGTTGTGGAAGGCTCGGCCGAGCGATGGGTGCGCAGCCCCGGCGGAGCGGAAGGCGGTATGGCGCTGCTCGGCCAAAGCGGCTGGGCCTTAGACACGCTGGGCGCCTATGATTCCCGGTATGGCGACGACCTTGTCCTGCCTTATCTGCCTGCGGAGGCGTTATCCCGGTCGGGCGAGGGCAGCCGGAAGACAACTCCTCAGGCCCTGCTGTTTAAAAATCAAAAGCTTGTCACCGTGCTTTCCGCCGGTCAAAGCGAACTGCTTTCCTGCTTGCGGGGCAGCGATCTGCCTCGGCTTGTTTGGCCGGGGACGGATCAGGCAGAATCCGCCGCCGGCAGATCCACAACGCTTCGGCAGGTCTCCTGCAGGGTGGATATAGCCGCCAATGGCGATTTAAAGCAGCCGAAGCTGAGGGTGGTTTTGACGGTATCGGCGCTTTCGGACGGACGGTCAACCGCCGGGCAGTGGAAAGAAAGGCTGAAGCAGCAGGGGGCGGAGCTTATCCGTTCTCTGCAGGAGCTTCGGACCGACCCGCTGCGTCTGGGGGAAGCCGTCCGTAAGCAGTACAGCGGCTTATGGACGCAAGAACGATGGAGAGAAGCGCTGTCTCGGGCGGAAATCAAATTGGACGTTGACGTCAATTTACATGGAGGTACGTAAACAATGAATGCACGATATCCGTGGAAACGGGGAACGGTATGGTTCTTTGTACTGCTCCTCGCGTCATCTCTGTTTGCCTTAACGGCCTGCCAGAAGGATCAGACTACGCCCCCGCAGGGGCAAAATCAAAATCAAGGAGACCAGGCTGCCAACCCGCCGGCGGCTCAGGTGGAGCTTGTGCCGATCAGCTACACGGAGGCGGACAAGGAGAATATTCGAAATACTGCCAAGTTCACCGGCGTCGCTTCCATTTATGTACCGCAAAAAGCGGTTCCCGATGACAAGATCGACCAAGTGCAGGGCAACGGGAAGGTGATGACGGTGAAATTTAAACATATGGCTGTCCTGGAGTCGCCTGAAGAGCTCAGGCCGCCGGGGCAGGAGTCCGAGAAAGAAGTGAAGCTAAGCATTGGTACAGCCGACTGGTTAACGGTAAACGGACAGCGCGCGCTCTATCTGAAGCAGGGGGACACGTTTATCGCCATCCAGCCCCTCCAAGGCACTGCTCCGGAAGCCATAGAAGCCATTGCCGAAACGCTGGCGCCGCTCGAATAAACAGCCTGACCCGTAAACAAAGAGGGCGATGCTTCTCATCCATGAGAGGCATCGCCCTTGTTTTTACGGAGCGGTATTACCGCATTCCTTTCTCTTTTTCTTCCTGTTTGCGGTGTGCAATCCGACTGCTGGCCGATGCGGCGATAGCTCCGACGATATCGTCCAAAAACGTATGCTTGCGCTCGCCGTTTTTATCGTTAAGTTCTTTTACAATACCCGGTTTGAGCTTGTCGATATAGCCGAAATTCGTCAGACCGATGCTGCCGTATACGTTAACGATGGAGAGCGCCAGGATTTCATCGCAGCCGTAAAGCCCTTCATCGTTCTCGATCATTTCCTGCAGGGGAGACATCAGTTTGCCCTGCTCCGACAAGATATCCAGCTGAATGCCTGTCAGAATGGCATTTTGCACTTCCCGCTTGGACAACACCTGTTCCACGCTGGACAGGCATTCTTCCATCGTCAGGTTATCATAATAATCTTTTTGCAGAAAATACGTCAGTTCTGCAATATCCTCAGTCCGGACCCCGCGTTTCATAAGCCATTCACGGGAGGCTTCAGCCACTTCCTTGCTGTTCAAAGTGTATTTCATGAGGACGCCTCCTTCGTATTTTCGATCTGGCGATTCGCTTCTTTTTGGGAAAACACATTTTTTATTATAGGCTTCCAAGGACAGGAAAATCAAGGATTCTTCCGCTCTAAGAGCTAGAAAGGCAGATCCGAATGCGGCAGATAAATTATTGTCATAAACTTGTCTCTGTCTCGTATACATAGAGTAAAAAAAGGACAACACCCCGACAATCAAGGAGGAAAAGCAATGAAACAGTACAAATGGACACGGTGGGCCGCCGTTACCGGCATTGTGGTGCTGCTGGCTTCCGGCTGCTCGGAAGCGACAAAGGAACAATCCCAGCCGATCGATCCTCCACAGACCGGGACGGATGCCGGGGCCGCGGGGGCCAAAGCCGTCTTGGCTGCCATTGCCAATCCGATGCAGATTACGGTATATGCAAAGGATGAGAAAGGTTTTGTCGCACCTATTGCCATACAGGTCGAGAAGACAGAAGGCACGGCCAAGAGAGCTCTGGAATATATGGTGGAAGGCGGGCCGTCACAAGGCCGGCTTCCGGCGGGCTTCACGAGTCTGCTGCCCAAAGGAACCGAAATTAAAGGCATCAATATTAAAGATAAGCTCGCTATCGTAGATTTCTCCAATTCCTTCACAGATTATAACCTGCAGGACGAAAGGAAAATATTGGAGGGCATTACTTGGACGCTTACGAGCTTTCCGACCGTGGACAAAGTGCAAATTCGCGTAGAGGGTAAGGCGCTGAAAGAAATGCCCGTCGGCGAAACGCCGTTGGACGAAGCGCTGACTCGGGAGATGGGCATCAACCTGGAGAAATCGGAACACGTGGAATACGGGCAGACGACTCCTGTGACCCTTTATTTCCTGAATCAAAATCAGGAAGAATACAGCTACTATGTGCCGGTGACCCGATTGATCAAGCGGACCGACGAGGTCGCTGAAGCGGTTGTGCAGCAGCTTATAGCCGGTCCGAATGAGAAGACAGGCTTGAGCGCCGTGATGACGCCCGGCGCGGAGCTGCTCAAGGTTAGCAAAGCGGAGGATATCATCACGGTCAATTTCTCCGACAAGATGCTCGGACCGGATCATAAAGCTCCGGCCGAAGCGTTGAGAGCCGTTGTGCTTTCCTTGACGGAGAATGCGGGAGCGGCCACCAAAGTGCAAATTTTGGTCAACGGGAAAGCGGATGTGAGCACGACGGACAACCAAAGCTACGCGAAGCCGGTGTCCAGACCGCAGGCGGTCAATCAGATCAAATTGTAAGTCTTATACTCACGAATATTTCCCCCTTTATGCGGCGGTGTCCGATAAAGGGGGAATTTTAACCAATTCTATTGATGAACAAGGGCGTCCTAACGGAAATCGGTGCCGGTTGGTTTTCCGGATTTGCTCTGGTACAATAAGGAGCGTCAGAGCAAAAGGAGGAAGAAGCACTTGATGAGAAGCGACGGCCGAAGAGCCGATGAAACCAGGCCGGTAAAAATCACGGCGAATTATAATAAACATGCGGAAGGCTCCGTGCTCATCGAAGTGGGCGATACCAAGGTGATCTGTACCGCGACGATAGAAGAGCGGGTGCCCCCGTTTATGAAAGGGCAGGGCAAGGGCTGGGTAACGGCGGAATATTCGATGCTGCCCCGCGCGACCTCGGTCCGAAACCAGAGGGAATCGGCCAGAGGCAAGCTGGGCGGCCGAACCATGGAAATTCAGCGGTTGATTGGCCGTGCGCTGCGTTCTGTCGTTCAACTGGATGCGCTTGGAGAACGGTCCGTCACACTCGACTGCGACGTGATTCAAGCGGATGGCGGAACCCGTACGACGTCGATCACGGGGGCGTTCGTAGCGATGGCCATTGCGATCGATAAACTGGCAACCGACAAAAAATTAAGCCGTTTTCCGATCATTGATTTTCTTGGCTCGGTCAGTGTGGGCGTTATCCAGGAACAAGCGCTTCTTGATTTGAATTACGACGAAGATTCCAAGGCCAAGGTGGATATGAATGTGGTAATGACCGGCAGCGGCAAATTTGTAGAGGTTCAAGGGACAGGAGAGGAATCGCCGTTCTCCCGCAAAGAGCTCGATGAGCTGCTGTTGTTAGCTGAGCTTGGCATCCAATCCATGATCAGTGAACAGGAAAAAGTGCTCGGAGTGATCTCTGAACGGATCAGGGGGGCTGCCCATGCTGCTTCCCGGGTCTGAAATCCTTATTGCAACGAAGAACGCGGGAAAGGTAAAAGAGTTCGAATCCCTCTTTCGGGACAAAGGCTTGACGGTTCGCAGCCTGCGGGATTACCCGGACATTCCGGACATCCCGGAGGATGGGGAAACGTTCGCGGCCAACGCGCTGATTAAAGCGAGGGCGATCGCCCTGCGGTTCGGAGTCGCGGTCGCTGCCGACGATTCCGGATTATGCGTAGATCGGCTGGACGGCGCTCCCGGAGTGTATTCCGCGCGTTACGCCGGAGAGCCGCCGGATGATGCGGCGAACAACCGCAAGCTGCTGGATGAACTGGGTAAGCGCGCAGCGCCTGCTCAAGGCCCCGCGCCGGGCGGGCCTGTATATCTCAGCCCGGCCCGGTTCGTGTGCGCCATAGCGCTTGTGGACAAGCATGGCGAGCCTGTAGCCGAGGTTGAAGGGGAATGCGAAGGCGTCATCATCGATTCGCCGAGGGGAGAACGGGGCTTCGGATACGACCCCCTCTTCTATGTGCCGGAGCTTGGCCGTACGCTTGCCGAGCTTACGATGGAGGAGAAAAACGCCTTGAGCCACCGCGGCCGTGCGCTGCGAAAGCTGTGGGACATGCTTGACCGCAAATAAATGACGGGACAAGCCTGCACGGTGAAACATTCCGGCAGTTCGTCCCGTCATTTTATTTAGAGGCCGATTTCCGTACGCCGTCAGCGAATGCCCACTTTGTAGGCGCGAAGCCAGGTGTCCACTTGGGCAAGGTAGGCCAAGAGCTGGGGTCCTGTCATCAGCTGTCCGAACCAGGGAAGGTCGAACCGGCTGCCGTCGTCCTCGGCTAACGCGCGGATTTTGGCAACATCGATAAATTGCAGCAGCGGCGAGGAGGAATCGTGTAAAATGTCCAGAACCCAGGAACGGACGGCCGACAAGTAATTTGGATTGTGTGTTTTCGGATACGGGCTTTTTTTACGGGTCAGCACGTCGTCCGGCAAGGAGCCCTTGAGCGCTTTCCGCAAAATGCCTTTTTCACGGTCGCCCGCCGTCTTGACTTCCCAGGGAATGTTCCAGACGTATTCAACGAGCCGGTGATCGCAAAAAGGTACGCGAACCTCAAGTCCCACCGCCATGCTCATCCGGTCCTTCCGGTCGAGCAGGGTCGGCATGAACCGGGTGATATTGAGATACGACATCTCGCGCATCCGGTTTTGCTGCCGGTTCTCGCCGGCAAGCCGCGGAACTTCGGATAACGCCTGGCGGTACCGTTCCTGAACATACTGCTCCGGCTTCACCCAATCGACAAAATCAGGCGACAGCAAAGCGATGCGCTCCGGAGTGGCGAGCGACCAGGGGAAGGTTTGCGCGTTCAGGGCATCGTCACGATGAAACCAGGGATAGCCGCCGAATATTTCATCCGCGGCCTCGCCGGAAATCGCCACCGTAGCGCCCTTTTTAATTTCCCGGCAGAACAAGTACAGCGAGCCGTCGACATCGGCCATCCCCGGCAAATCACGGGCGTACACTACATTTTTCAGGGAATCTACAAGCTCCGGCGTATCAAATTCCAGCGCGTGATGAACGGTGCCCAAGTAATCCGTCATCCGTTGGATCCAGGGCGCATCGGCGTTCGGCTGGAAGGCGCTCGTTTTGAAATGCTTGTCATTATCCACGTAATCGATCGAGTAGGTATGCAGTGTGCCGAGCCCTTGCGCATGATAATGACGGGAAGCAAAAGACGTAAGCGCGCTGGAATCCAGTCCGCCCGAGAGCAGTGTGCAGACCGGCACGTCGGAAGCAAGCTGGCGTTGAACCGTATCCTCCAGAAGCTCACGCACCTTCCCGGCAGTGGCTTCGACGGTATCCTCGTGAGGCTTGCTTTCCAGCTTCCAGTAAGCGCGGATGCGAATGCCGTTCGCATCCAGGACCATGCAGTGGCCGGGCTTCAGCTCGTGCATATTTTTGTATACGCCGTGCCCGGGGGTACGCGCCGGTCCTAAAGCGAAGATCTCGGCCAGCCCCTCCCCGCTGATTTGGGCGGGAAAATCGGGATGTGCGAGAATGGCTTTAGGCTCCGAACCGAACAGAAGCCGTCCGTCCGTGTAGGAATAAAAAAACGGCTTGACGCCGAGCCGGTCGCGGGCCGCAAACAGAGTTTGCTCTTCATCATCCCAAACGGCGAAAGCAAAAATGCCGTTAAACCGATCCACGCAGGCCCGGCCCCATTCGATAAACGCCACGAGGAGCACCTCGGTGTCGCATGCGGTTAGAAAACGGTGACCGCACAGCTCCAGTTCCTTTTTCAGCTCGGGGGCATTATACAGCTCACCGTTGTATACAAGGCTGTACGTATTGTCGCCTGCTCTCCGCGTCATCGGCTGTACGCCGTTCTCCGGGTCCATGACGCTCAGACGGCGGTGGCCGAGGGCGCAGCGGGGCGTGATCCAGGTGCCGGAAGCGTCCGGACCGCGGGGGGCCAGCGTATCCGTCATATTTTCAAGAATGGACGGATACTGCGTCAAGTCTTTGTGCCAATCAATCCATCCCGTAATTCCACACATAGTCTTCATCCTTTCTGATCTCTGGAATTCCTCCAGGCTAACAAGCCTATCCAAGGAGCGACAGCAAGATGTTAAAGGTTATGCGGGAAAAACGCGATTCATGTCTGTCCGTAGCGGGCGGACGGCTCATAAACTTGACGAACAATTGGACAAACGATCGAATAAAAGTTACACTAAAGCGTATAAAACCATTGGGTAAGTTCTGCCTTGCGCGGCCTATGAAACAAAAAAGCGGAGTTTTGGTTCCCTTTTTTCATCACGGCGCAGGACAGGAAGGCAGAGAATCAACATGAAAGGTGGTCATAAGTATGAAAAAGACTTTATCGGAGCAGCAAAAGGAATATAAGGAAGCCAAGGAGCATTTTGAGAAAGTCAACAAAGAGTTCGAGCAAAAGCTGGCTACCACGAAGAAGCTGGGTACCGTAAACCAGGAAGTCATGGAGCGGCTTGTTGAAGATACCGGATTGCACACGGCCCTGAACCGTCTTGGAGCGGCGGAAGCTGCGCTTTTGAACTGGTCTCACCAGATGATTCAAAATGAACGCGACTACTTGCAAAACAAGGAAGCTGTCGACAGAATGTACGCCTTCATCGACAAAAATCCGCACATCAAGGCTCAATTGATTCAAGCCGCCATGAAAATGGACTAAGATCTGCGGACGAATGTCAAACCCCATACCAACGAACCAGTTGAAATTACATGCAGCCCGGATGGATGCCATCAGGGGCTTTTTTGTGATCAGCAGCCGCAGCAGGCAAATTTTGCTTTCGGCTTCTTTTTCGGGTACACTGGCATTCATAAGAAAGTCGCTTAAGGAAAGGCGGTGTCACATGAACGGACAATCGAACGATAATGTAATTCTATTTCCCAAAACCGTCGAGTACTATCAATATGAACTGACCCGTCTTTTGGAGTCGGAACAATACGGCGAAGCGATCAGGCTGCTGCGTTTCCTCCTTGCCTGCCAGTCCGGCGACGCAAGGGCGAGGGAAGAATGGCAATCGCTTCTGGATTGGCTGTATATGATGTTTCCCGATCTCATATTCAAACCCGAAAGCGACTTGGAGCAGGATCTGAGCGAGACGGATTTGCTGCGCGAGCATCTGAGCGCAAAAGGTGAACAGAGCTTAGAGTATGCCCAAAAGCTGCTGGAAAGCCTGAAGGAACACAAGGACGTGGACAAGCTGATGCTGGCGCTGGATCAGCTCGCTTTTTTGGATCATCCGGATATTGATCAAGCCCTACTCGATTGGCTTACGCAGATGCCGCTTCATCCCATTGTTCAATTCAAAACGCTCCAAACGTTAAAAAAGCGCGGTATCACCGGTGTTGTGGCGCTCCATAAGAACGGGGAAACGGCGGAGGTCGATATCGAGGATACGCCTGCGGGTTTCGACCAGTTCCCTTCGCAAATTCAAGATATTATCCATCGGGTGCAGGAAATCAGCGAAACGCAGCACCCGGCTTTATCCTATTTTGCAGGGGAAACCTGGAACGAATTCCTCGCGTTTATTTACGGCACCTCGTTTTATGACCAAATGCTGAAGCAGGAAACCGATTGTGTGGATGTTTGGGCCGCAGCGCTGCACTTGACGCTGTTGGAGCATCTGTTTGAGGGCGGAGACAAAGCGGAAATTCTGGAGCAGTACGGCATTACGTCCGAATTGGCGTTTCAATGGGAGCAGGCGTACCGGTTGATGCAGCAGTTTGCCTCGACTGTATTTACCCGAAGGGTTTGATCGGCGTCTCTATCGTTTTGCAACATTCATTTATACCTTGAAAACGTCACTCATTCTAGTTATAATATAATGGTTATATCGAGAGGCTTGTCCTCAGTTCGTTGCGGTAACAAATCATGGATGGAACATTTTTGGAAGGGGAAAGCATAAAATGAAAGCAAGCTGGGAAAAAATAGAGAAGAACGTAGCCGTTCTTGATATTGAAGTCGAAGCGGAACAGGTGGCCGCCGCCCTGGACAAGGCATTCAAGAAAGTCGTACAAAAGGTGAATGTCCCGGGTTTCCGCAAGGGCAAAGTGCCCCGCGCCATTTTTGAATCCAAATTCGGTGTGGAGAGCTTGTATCAGGACGCGCTTGATATTATTTTGCCGGACGCCTATGTTGCAGCCGTGCAAGAAACAGGCATCGAGCCCATAGACCGTCCTGAAGTAGACGTCGAGCAGTTCGGCAAAGGACAAAGTTTGAAGTTCAAAGCCAAGGTTGCCGTAAAGCCGGAAGTAGAGCTTGGCGAATACAAGGGCATCGAGCTCGAAGCGGAAGAAGCTTCCGTAACGGCGGAAGAAGTCAACGAAGAGCTGGAAAGACTGCAAAAGCGTCATGCGGAGCTGATTCCGGTAGAAGAAGGTGCTGCGCAAAATGGCGACATTGTCGTGATCGATTTCGAGGGCTTTGTAGACGGCGCTGCATTTGAAGGCGGCAAAGCCGAAAGATATTCCCTGGAGCTCGGATCGAACAGCTTTATTCCTGGTTTTGAAGAGCAGCTGGTCGGTTTGGAGAAAGGCGGCGAGAAGGACATTACGGTTACCTTCCCCGAAAACTACCAGGCGGAAGAGCTGCAGGGCAAAGAAGCCGTATTCAAAATCAAGCTGCACGACATCAAGCGCAAAAACCTGCCGGAGCTTGACGACGAATTCGCTAAAGACGTCAGCGAGTTCGAAACGCTTGAAGAGTTCAAGGCTGATCTCGAAAGTAAGCTGAAAGAGCGCAAGCAAAACGAGATCAACGCAAAGAGAGAAGCTCAAGTGGTGGAGAAAGCTGCTGCAGCGGCTGAAGTTGAAATTCCTGAAGTCATGATCAATGACGAGGCCGAGCAAATGGTTAAAGAATTTGAAGCCCGTCTGCGTACGCAAGGCATGAACATCGAGATGTACTACCAGTTTACCGGACAAAGCGTCGAGGACCTGAAAGGTCAAATGCGCGCCGACGCCGAGAAGCGCGTACGGAATAACCTGGTGCTCGAAGCCATTGCCAAGGCTGAGAACCTGGAAGCAACAGAAGAGGAAATCAATGCCGAGCTGGAGAATTTGTCCAAATTGTACGGCCGTTCCGCAGACGAGATCCGCAGCATCTTCACGTCCAACGGAAACATGCCTTCCCTGGTTCAGGACATTGTGAACCGTAAAACGGTTAAATTCCTGCTCGACAACAGCAAAACGGCGTAACGAGTAACGCTCATACCGCGTCACATACATTCAAAGGCACGTGTACTTCCATGCGTGCTTTTGTTTTACCCAAAAATTGCGTTTCTGCCGGCTGATGAATGCACATAAGAATGACATAGCAGTACAATAAGAAGTACATAGCTTTGCCTACGCCGTACATGTGAACGTTGCGTAGTTGCGTACATAGCGGTATTAAGCCGCAAACGTTTAAACCGACATAAGAACGGCTTTGCTTTTAGTACATAGTAAGCTCACGGAGAGCGCATAATGAGCAGTAGGCGGTTGCCGTCGTTCAGCATGGCGATGGAAACGGCCGTGATGGTTGCAGGCGTGAGACGAGGGCGGGTCATTTGCATGAGAATGACTTTAGCCATTAAACGTGCTACAATGATTTTGTAAGTTCTTTGTATTGCATTAACGAAGTAGAGGGGTTGAGACGATGACTCTGGTACCTATGGTTGTAGAACAGGAAGGCCGCGGCGAACGCTCTTACGATATTTACTCGCGTTTGTTAAAGGATCGCATTATTTTCTTGGGCAGTGCGATCGATGACGATGTCGCCAACCTGGTTATAGCCCAATTGTTATTTTTGGCTGCAACGGATTCCGAGAAGGATATCCACTTGTACATTAACTCCCCTGGCGGTTCCGTTACCGCAGGAATGGGTATATATGATACAATGCAATATATCAAGCCGGACGTTTCGACCATTTGCGTCGGGATGGCTGCAAGTATGGGCTCGTTATTGTTAACCGCCGGGGCGCCGGGCAAACGCTTTGCTTTGCCGAACAGCGAGGTTATGATTCATCAACCGCTTGGAGGAGTTCGCGGTCAGGCATCGGACATTAAAATTCATGCCGACTGGATTATCAAGACCAAGCAGAAGCTGAATCAAATCTATGTGGAACGTACAGGACAGCCATACGAAAAAATCGAACGCGACACAGACCGTGATAATTTCATGAGTGCGGAGGAAGCTAAAGCATACGGGCTCATTGATGCGGTTATCACTCGCAGTGATTTGACATAGAAAAGGAGTGATCCCATGTTTAAATTTAACGACGAAAAAGGCCAGCTGAAATGCTCCTTTTGCGGCAAATCGCAAGAGCAGGTGCGCAAGCTGGTTGCCGGACCGGGCGTTTATATATGCGATGAATGTATTGAGCTTTGTACGGAAATCGTTGAGGAAGAATTGGGCCATGAAGAAGAGCTCGATCTGAAGGATGTACCCAAGCCGATGGAAATCCGGGCTATTTTGGATTCCTATGTTATCGGGCAGGAGCAGGCCAAAAAATCGCTCTCCGTTGCGGTTTACAACCATTACAAACGGATCAATACGCAGCAGGGCAAGCTGGATGATGTGGAGCTGCAAAAATCCAATATTGCGCTAGTGGGTCCGACCGGGAGCGGAAAAACGCTGCTGGCGCAAACACTGGCCAAAATATTGAATGTGCCGTTTGCGATTGCAGATGCCACTTCACTCACCGAAGCCGGGTATGTAGGGGAAGATGTGGAAAACATTCTTTTGAAGCTGATCCAGGCTGCGGATTACGACGTCGAAAAAGCCGAACGCGGCATTATCTATATCGACGAGATCGACAAAGTGGCGCGCAAATCCGAAAACCCGTCCATCACACGCGATGTATCGGGCGAGGGTGTGCAGCAGGCGCTCCTCAAAATTCTTGAGGGTACGGTCGCTTCCGTTCCGCCGCAGGGCGGGCGCAAGCATCCGCATCAGGAATTCATCCAAATCGACACAACGAATATCCTGTTCATTTGCGGAGGAGCGTTTGATGGTTTGGAACAGATTATTAAACGCCGGATCGGCAAAAAAGTCATCGGGTTTGGTACGGATGGACACAAAGTCGATCTGAAGCCGGGCGAGTATTTGTCGCTTGTGCTGCCTGAGGATTTGCTGAAGTTCGGGTTAATTCCAGAATTTGTAGGCCGTATTCCGGTTATCTCCACACTGGAGCCGCTCGATGAAGCGGCGTTGATCCGGATCTTGACTGAACCGAAGAATGCGCTCGTCAAACAATATCAAAAGCTGCTTGAGATGGATAATGTTACGCTCGAGTTCGAGGACGAGGCGTTGGAAGAGATTGCCAAAGAGGCGATCAAGCGCAATACCGGGGCACGGGGCTTAAGAGCCATCATTGAAGGCATTATGCTCGACGTGATGTATGAAGCGCCTTCCCGTACCGAATCGTCCAAATGCGTTGTAACGAAGGAAGTGGTCCAAGCCAAGATCGCTCCGCAGATTACAGCCCTCGACGGCCAAACGGTGAAGAAAAAAGAAGAAAGCGCGTAAGCGCAGGATATACAATAAAATCAAACACCTCCAATCCGCTGCCGAAAATTCCTTGTTTCACCCGTTCAGGGGCCAAGGAACACGCGCTTCGGAGCGGAGGATGTTTGGTATCATGGGAGAGAAGAAAACAGATGTTTCATAGAACGGAAACAATTCCGGTCAAAGTTGGAAATCTGACCATTGGCGGCAGCAACGACGTGATCATCCAAAGCATGTGCACGACCAAGACGGCGGATGTGAAGGCGACGGTAGCGGAGATTCATCGGCTCGAGGAAGCCGGCTGCCAGATCGTGCGCGTGACAGTAAACAATAAAGAAGCGGCGGAAGCCATTAAAGAGATCAAAAAGCAAATCTCTATTCCGCTTGTAGCCGATATCCATTTCGATTATCGTCTGGCGCTGCTGGCGATTGAAAACGGTATTGATAAGGTGAGAATCAACCCGGGGAACATTGGCCGCCGCGAGAAAGTGGAAGCCGTGGTCAGGGCTTGCAAAGAGCGGGGAATTCCGATTCGCATCGGTGTGAATGCCGGATCCCTGGAGAATCATCTTTTAGAAAAATATGGCTACCCGACTCCTGAAGCCATGGTTGAGAGTGCCTTGTACCATATTCAAATTTTGGAAGAGCTTGATTTTCATGATATCATCGTATCTCTTAAAGCCTCCGATGTACCTATGGCCATAGCCGCTTACACGAAAGCGGCGGCTGCATTCCGCTACCCGCTGCATCTGGGTATCACGGAAGCAGGAACATTATTCTCCGGAACGGTAAAAAGTGCCGCGGGTCTAGGGGCGCTGCTCAGTATGGGGATCGGTTCCACCATCCGTATCTCGCTTAGCGCGGATCCGGTGGAAGAAGTCAAAGTATGCCGCGAGCTTCTCAAATCATTCGGTTTGATCACGAATGCGGCCACGCTTGTTTCTTGTCCGACTTGCGGACGTCTTGACATTGATCTTTTCTCCATTGCCAATGAAGTTGAAGAATATATTTCCAAACTGAAGGTACCGATTAAAGTTTCCGTGCTGGGTTGCGCCGTCAATGGCCCCGGCGAAGCTCGGGAAGCCGATATCGGAATTGCCGGAGCCCGTGGAGAAGGCTTGCTGTTCCGCTACGGCGAAATGATCCGTAAAGTCCCTGAAGCCGAACTCCTTTCCGAACTGAAGAAGGAAATCGATCATATTGTCGATCATTTTAATAAAACCGGTGAAATTCCCGGCAGAAAGCATCATGCCAATGCATAACAACGGCTTTAAACGAGAATGCCTTGGATCTGTCTTTTGCGAGACGGATACGAGGCTTTTTTTGCATCCTGCTTACATAAAACGTATAAAAACGGGGATAAAGACCAATAACAAAATAAACCAAAGTCTAGGAGGGATTGGATGACGTCTTTAAATATTGTTCCAGCCCTATGGCAATATGATCGGCGATGGCTTGCTGCCAATCCGGCCGGACCAGCATTTCGCGGTCTTGATGATTCGTAATAAAACCCATCTCCACAATAACGGTAGGTATCCGGCAGTGCTTAAGCAGATAGTAAGTCTTTCCATAAAAGGGTTTTTCGTGAATGCCGTACAAATGATTCAGCGAATGCTGAAGATGCCGGGCCAACTGTTTGCTCTGCTCATTTTTTTGATGAAGAAGAATGGCTCCTCTTTTGGACGAATTTCTGGCCGAATTGACGTGTAAGCTGATCATCGCCTTAGGTTTGATTTCATTGGCCAAATGACTCCGCTGCGCTAAATCCTTCAAATGTCTCGATCTGCTTCTCAACCACAGATTTTCGCCGCTGAGCGCATAGTCTCCCGAACGGTTGAGAAGAACAATATAGCCTTTTTTCCGTAAAGCCTCGTAGGTTTTTTCGGCAATGGCCAAATTAATGTCCTTCTCCAACAGCTCACCATACGAAGTTCCGCCGTCGATTCCTCCATGGCCTGCATCGATAATGACATCCACATTCGATATAGCCGGATGTTCGCTTATTGCATTAGGCTGCAAAATGGAATCGGGAGCTGATGCCTGCACCTGCTGCACCTGCACCAAAAGTCCTGGCAACTTGGGCATAAGTAAGATCGATAGCGCTAATCCGAGTGATGCCATACGTTTAATGATGATTCGTGTGGCCATAAAACTCACCCCTGTCGTCCAATGAAATGTGCTGCCTTCTTTAGCATCCCCCAAAAAGTTTCTCGAGCTTTAGCGATTAATGCTACCACGACTGGGCAATAATACCATATATGTTATCAATGAAACTGCAACTGACCCCGGAAATATCCGCAAACAAAGCCCGGTCAGCTGAAATCATATGGAGGTCAAAACGCTATGAACATCAGTGTAGTTTTAATGGTGATCCAGTTGTTTTTTGCCATTGTAATCGGGATGTACTTTTGGAATTTGCTGCGCAATCAGCAAACGAACCGTACGGCCGTAGACAAAGAATCCAAGAAGGAACTGGAGAAGCTGCGCAAGCTTCGTTCCATCTCGCTCAATAAGCCCCTTGTAGAGAAAACACGCCCGTCATCGATGGAAGATATCGTTGGACAAAAAGAAGGTCTGCGCGCGCTGAAGGCCGCTTTATGCGGGGCTAACCCGCAGCATGTCATCATTTACGGGCCGCCGGGAGTAGGAAAGACGGCAGCTGCCCGTGTAGTGCTGGAAGAAGCGAAGAAGAATCCGGAATCCCCGTTTCGTCCCGACGCCAAATTTACGGAAATCGATGCGACCACGGCAAGATTTGACGAACGCGGCATTGCCGATCCTTTGATCGGCTCCGTTCATGATCCGATTTATCAGGGAGCCGGAGCCATGGGGGTTGCCGGTATTCCCCAGCCCAAGCCGGGTGCGGTGACCAAGGCGCACGGAGGAATATTGTTCATAGATGAAATCGGAGAATTACATCCACATCAGATGAATAAATTATTAAAGGTACTTGAAGATCGTAAAGTATTTCTTGAGAGCGCATATTATAATTCGGAAGACACGAATGTGCCGAGCTACATTCATGACGTGTTTCAGAACGGGCTGCCGGCCGATTTTCGGCTTGTCGGTGCTACGACGCGCAATCCACAGGAGCTTCCTCCCGCCATCCGTTCCCGTTGCATGGAAATTTATTTTCGCCCGCTGCTGCCCGATGAGATTGGCATGATTGCCGCCAAAGCGCTCAAAAAAATCGGGTTTCCCGAAAACAGCGCAGCGATCGATGTGGTGAAAAAGTATGCGACCAACGGACGGGAAGCCGTTAATGTGATTCAGTTGGCGGCGGGCATGGCATTGACGGAACAGCGCCGCGAAGTGTCGGCGGCCGATATTGAATGGGTGGTCAACAGTTCTCAGCTTTCTCCGCGTCCGGAGAAAAAAATTCATTCGCAGCCTGAAATCGGTTTGGTGAACGGATTGGCCGTCTATGGCCCCAATATGGGAACGCTAATGGACATCGAGGTAACGGCAATCCCCGCGGCACAGCCGGGCGGCGGACAATTTACGATTACGGGTGTCGTGGATGAGGAAGAGATGGGAGGGGGCGCGCGGACGCTGCGGCGCAAGAGTATGGCTCGCGGCTCCGTAGAGAATGTACTAACCGTTCTTCGAAGACTCAACATCAGGCCGCATGATTTCGATCTGCACATCAATTTTCCGGGAGGCATTCCGATTGACGGACCCTCTGCGGGAATTTCGATGGCTGTTGCCATCACATCGGCCATTAAACAAATTCCGGTGGACAACCATATCGCCATGACTGGCGAAATCAGCATTCACGGGAAAATAAAGCCTGTGGGAGGGGTTATTGCCAAGGTGGAAGCCGCTTTCCAGGCAGGAGCAAACAGGGTCATCATTCCCAAGGAGAACTGGCAGGAAATTTTTGCAGGTTTAAACGGTCTGGAGGTCATCCCCGTCGATTGCATTGAAGAGGCGCTGTATCATGCATTGGGCATGGAACTCCACGTTTCATCCGAATCCCTGGATTTGGTTCAGGAGCCCGCCTCTCCCGCTTCTGTAACAATACTGCACGCCGATGCGCTCGAATAGGGCGATTGGCGTCTCTTTTTGGATAAAGGCGCTGATTGGTGTTTTGAAAACAATTTTGATAAAATGTAAATCACAGCATGTATGTTAAGTCTGGAGGTGCTCGCCAATGGGACCGAGCAAACAGAAGGTGCGTCGTTTGCCGCTGCTTCCGCTGCGGGGATTGCTCGTCTATCCGAGCATGGTTCTGCATTTGGACGTAGGCAGAGAGAAGTCGGTGCGTGCGCTCGAGAAAGCGATGGTCGAGGACAGCATGATCCTGCTGTGCTCGCAATCCGAAGTAAATATTGAAGAACCGAAGAACGAAGACATTTACCGGATCGGTACCATTGCCAAAGTACGTCAAATGCTCAAGCTACCCAACGGTACGATCAGGGTTCTTGTGGAAGGCGTCGTGCGCGCGGAAATCACCGAGTTTCTGGTCAATGACGAATATTATGAGGTTCACGTCAAGGAACTGCCCGAACAGGAAGTGTCCGATCCGGAAATCGATGCATTGATGCGTACCGTATTAAATCAATTCGAGCATTATATTAATCTTTCAAAGAAAGTGACCCCGGAGACGCTGGCCGCCGTCTCCGATATTGATGAGGCGGGAAGACTGGCGGACGTCATTTGCAGTCATCTATCTTTAAAAATTAAAGATAAACAAGAAATCCTGGAAACCGTGGATGTGCGTTTGCGGCTGGAAAAGCTGTTGAACATTCTGAACAACGAACGGGAAGTGCTGGAGCTCGAGCGCAAAATCAGCCAACGCGTCAAAAAACAAATGGAGAAGACGCAGAAGGAATATTACTTGCGCGAACAGATGAAGGCTATCCAGAAGGAGCTGGGGGACAAGGAAGGCCGTGCTGGTGAAGCGGAGGAGCTGCGCAGCCAGCTGGCGCAAAGCGAAGTGCCGGAGAAAGTAAAAGAGAAGATCGAAAAAGAAATCGATCGGCTTGAGAAAATGCCGGCTACATCGGCGGAAGGCTCGGTGATCCGCAATTACATCGATTGGCTGCTTGCCCTTCCCTGGTCACATTCGACAGAAGACGATCTGGATATCCGCAAAGCGGAGGAAATCCTTAATCAGGACCATTATGGCTTGGAGAAGCCCAAGGAACGTGTTCTTGAATATTTGGCCGTACAGAAGCTGGTCAAAAAAATGAAAGGCCCGATTCTGTGTCTCGTAGGGCCTCCGGGCGTCGGGAAAACGTCGATTGCCCGCTCCATCGCACGCTCTTTGGAACGCGAATTCGTTCGAATTTCTTTGGGCGGAGTGCGGGACGAGGCTGAGATTCGGGGACACCGCCGCACTTATGTCGGCGCCATGCCGGGACGGATCATTCAGGGGATGAAAACGGCCGGGACCAACAACCCTGTTTTCCTGCTGGATGAAATCGACAAGATGGCGATGGATTTTCGCGGCGATCCGGCATCGGCGCTGCTGGAGGTCCTCGATCCGGAACAGAACAGCACGTTCAGCGATCACTATGTGGAAGTTCCTTTCGATCTATCCAAGGTGATGTTCATTACGACGGCCAATGGCGTGCACAATATTCCGAGACCGCTGCTGGACCGAATGGAAGTGCTGTATATCCCGGGCTATACCGAGATCGAGAAGCTGCATATCGCGCAAAATTATTTGCTTCCGAAGCAGCGGGAGGATCACGGGCTGACGGATGAGCAGCTGATCGTAGATGAAGCTGCGCTGATGAAAACGGTTCGCGAGTACACAAGGGAAGCCGGCGTCCGCAACTTGGAGCAGCAAATTTCATCGATTTGCCGAAAGGCCGCCAAGCAGGTCGTCGGCGGAACAGAAAGCGTGCACGTACAGGAGGACAATCTTAAAGAGTTCCTGGGTCAACCCAAATTCCGTTTTGGGATGGCGGAAGAAAAAGACCAAGTCGGAGCCGTCACGGGACTTGCCTGGACAGAAGTCGGCGGAGACACGCTGGTGATCGAAGTGACGGTCATGCCCGGCAACGGCAAGCTGACTTTGACGGGCAAGCTCGGCGATGTGATGAAAGAGTCCGCTCAGGCCGCATTCAGTTACACACGTTCGCGGGTTGAGCAGTTCCATATTCAAGCCGATTTTCATGAAAAATTTGATATTCATATACACATTCCGGAAGGAGCCATCCCGAAGGATGGGCCCTCTGCCGGAATTACGATGGGCACGGCGTTGGTCTCGGCGCTTACCGGTATACCTGTCTCCCGCCATGTGGCCATGACAGGAGAGATTACGCTTCGCGGCCGCGTGCTTCCGATCGGCGGATTGAAGGAAAAGTGCTTGGCTGCCCACCGGGCAGGCATCCGTACGGTCATCTTGCCCAAAGATAATGAAAAGGACATTGAAGAAATACCCGAAAGTGTGCGCAGCGATTTGAACTTTATCCCTGTTTCCCACATGGACGAAGTTCTTGAACATGCTTTAGTCAAACCTGTAGGAGTCTAATATATATGCGCCGATTGAATCCGCTGCGCGGAGATCCGTTCGGATTAATCGGCATCCGTTAGAAATGAGTGAAATGGCATGAAAGTAAATCAGGCTGAATTTGTGATCAGTGCCGTCGGTCCAAGCCAATATCCTTCCGATGCCTTGCCGGAAATTGCTCTGGCAGGGCGTTCTAATGTCGGCAAATCTTCATTAATCAACCGTATGATCAACCGTAAAAATCTGGCCCGCACCAGCTCGAAGCCCGGCAAAACGCAGCAGCTTAACTATTACCGGATTAATACCGATTTATTTTTTGTCGATTTGCCCGGTTACGGCTATGCGCAGGTGTCCAAAACCGAACGGGAAAAGTGGGGGAAGTTCATCGAGGAGTACCTGCTGAAGCGGGAATATTTGCAGCTTGTGCTGCAGGTTATTGATCTTCGTCACCCGCCTTCGAAGGACGATCAGGCGATGTATGCCTGGCTCAAGCATAACGGGGTTCCGGTGTGCCTCGTAGCCACGAAGGCGGACAAAATCCCGAAGGGCAAATGGCAGAAGCACATGAAGATCGTTAGAGAGACGCTGGGTGTGGACAAGTCCGACCCGCTTGTGCTGTTCTCTTCCGAAACGGGACTCGGTAAAGACGAATTGTGGTCCGTCATCGAGCAGCGGATCGGAGACGGCGCAATATCGGAGCCTGAAGATGCAATAAATAACGCCAAAGAAAATGAAAGCCGATAAAAGAAGAGCCCTGGTCTTGAACACAGGAAAGACTGCGGGCTGCTTCTTTTTGCCTTTTTACGGCATTGGTACGGGGAACTGCGAAACAAAGGGAGGGAGAAAGAGTTATTTACCCGTTCCCCCGGTCTTCTGAGGGGAAAAAGCGAATTTTTCTAATTTCCGGCGAAATACAAAACCTTGGGAGCAGGAATATTAAATAATTATGTAGTATAATGTATAGAGAACAACTGAAAATAGGCTCAAGCTTAGGTTCGAAAAAAATGAATCGAGGGATTTTTATGGCAAATAGGTTAGCGACTGAATACGTCAAAACCTGCCTAAAGTTAACGGAAGCCGAGATGACCCAATTCATTCAAATGTTTGTCGACCAGGGGGCTTCTTTGCAAGTCAAAGTTCTTGAAAATGGAAATCAAGAGGTTGTGCTGCAAGACGACGCTGGTGAAGAAATCGTCCTGCCGTTTGAGCGGCAAATGAATTTGTATGTATGTCAAGGCACTTGCCGGATGAAAAATAGAAATCTGGTTAACGCCATGCGAAAAGCAGTATCCGTCTTTAAAGGGGATGCTGTCGTTCACCGGATTTATCATGCTTACACCATGGTCTACACATATAAACAAGGCGCAGTCGTCAAGATTGTGGAGAAGGCGAAGAATGCCGAAAAAGTGGTTTATGAATTTAAGGATACGCTCGGTCAATTGGAGCATTTGTTCCATAAGAATGAGGTGGAGCAAGAGATCAGGTGGCTCAAGGAGCAAGTGAACAGCCTGCTTGACCTTCGCAATGAGATCACGGAAAATTACGTTCGCGACCAGATCGATGTCCGACTTCGCAAACTGACGCATCGTTTGTTTGTACTTGAAGCTTAAGATAATGCGTTTATTCATAGGAACTCTTTCCGGTTCGGCTTTGCTGTGCCGGGGAAGGGTTCCATTTGCATTTTTATACACCTTTGTTTATACCGGTTTCGGATATCGCCGTTACAGCCGCTAATGGGCTTGGGATGAAGGCCATCCTCAATTCACATGGGACATGTTTTGTACATATTTTGTTGTTGGGTGTTCACGGATGATAGGGAAAAACGAATTTGCAAAAAAAAGTATTGCATTTCTGGTCAATAGATGTTATTTTTATTTTCGTTGAAAAAATAATAGGAACCAGGATTCACTCAGGACATGTAATGTTGCGAGAGATTATTCCCTCGAGAAGTGAATGACGTAGGTCCTAGCGGATGAAATTTTCAAAACATTTTATTCCTAGGAAGGGGGAACCGGAAGATGGAATACTCAACTTTCGGAAGACACGTAGCTGTAGATACATGGGGAGTCGATTTCGAACTTCTCAATAATGCTGAATGGTTACAAGCACAAATGGTAGAAGCTGCCGAGGTTTGCGGGGCGACCGTTTTGTCGGTGCAGTCCAAGCAATTTGAACCACAAGGCGCAACGGTTCTTGTATTACTGTCAGAAAGTCATCTCTCCATTCATACGTATCCTGAGAAAGGCTTCGCAGCGCTCGATTGTTATACCTGTGGCGAGACGGTCGATCCTCAGCTAGCGATTGAACATATGCTCTCCGTTCTGAAGCCGGAGGTTGCACACGCTAAAAAACTGGTTCGCGGTGTGGGTGAACTGCAAGTCGAAACACCGGTATTGAAGCAAGCGGAATTGATTAAATCATGAATTGAACATATCATAACCACGGAATCGTTTCCGTGGTTATTTCTTTTCATTCCCTCCCATACATATCAAGTAATTGCTTGGTTGAGAGGGGATTCGGCTGCATGCAGGCAGTCATCCGGAGGCCAAGAAAAAAATGGAGCCGGCAAGTATACGTCCCGGTATTCCGGAGGAAAATAGAAATGCGGTCTTGAACAAGAAAATTTTGAAAATAAGCCGTGAATGTGAAAAAAAGTTCATAAATTATGTCGAAGAAGCTCGGACAACTATGCTATAATAAATTCAATTTAAAAGGAGGAGGCAGGTGAACCAGATGCATATCGTCGTGGCAGGTTTAAATTATCGAACAGCGCCGGTATCGATCAGAGAAAAATTTGCATTCGCCGAGAAGGATTTGCCGCTGGCGCTGAAAGAGCTGAAGAACATCAAAAGCGTGATGGAATGCGTCATTGTGGCCACCTGCAACCGGACGGAATTATACGTTGTGGTTGACAGCCAGCATTTGTGCGGACATCTTTTACGGGGATTTATTGAAAAATGGTTCGATGTGCCGAAAGAGCAGTTCAATAAACATCTTTACGTTTTGGAGAATGAGAAAGCCATTGAGCATTTGTTCCGGGTGGCGAGCGGACTGGATTCGATGGTGATCGGTGAGACGCAAATTTTAGGCCAGGTTCGTGATGCTTTCCTTTTGGCACAGCAGGAGAAGACGACGGGTGTCTTGTTTAACACGCTGTTCAAGCAGGCTGTTACCATGGCTAAACGAGCGCACACCGAGACGGGAATCGGGGAAAATCCGGTATCTGTCAGCTATGCGGCGGTGGAACTCGGCAAACGCATCTTCGGGAGCTACGAGCGCAAGAAAGTGCTGATTATCGGCGCCGGGAAGATGAGCGAGCTGACGGTAAAGCATCTGTACGCCAACGGAGCGGATAAAGTCATCGTTGTGAACCGTACGCTAAGCCGGGCTCGGGAGCTTGCAGATAAGTTTAGCGGCGTCGCAAGCACGATGGACCGTTTGATGGCTCATCTCGAGGAGGCGGACATCGTCATCAGTTCCACAGGGGCGTCCGGTTATGTATTAACTGCCGGGCAGGTGTCTTCCATATTGCAGCGCCGCCGCTCCAGACCTCTGTTTATGATCGACATCGCCGTTCCGCGCGACCTGGATCCGCGTTTGGGTGAAATGCCGAATGTTTTCTTATATGACATTGACAATCTTCAATCCATCGTCAATTCCCATTTGGAAGAACGCCGGAAAGCGGCGGTACAGATTGAAGAGATGATAGGGATGGAGATCGCGGCTTTTGAACAGTGGACGAAGACGTTGGGTGTCAGTCCTGTCATTCAGGCGCTGCAAACGAAAGCGGCCTCCATTCATGAGGAAACCATGGACAGCTTGCTGAAGAAGCTGCCCGAATTGGATGAACGCGAATTGAAAGTGATTCGCAAATTAACCAAAAGCATTGTCAATCAAATACTGCGCGATCCCATTGTCCGTATTAAAGAAATGGCAGCTGAGCGTCATGGGGATGATGCGCTCGAAATGTTCACGAAAATTTTTGCCTTGGAAGAGCAGTTGGCCGAGCAAAAGCGGATGGAGCAAGCGGCGCAGAAGCAAGAAGAGGAAGCTGCGCAGGAGCGGATGAAAGAGGAGCTTCTTTCCAAGGTAAGGGCATCCGCCACGCCTGCTGATGTTCTGGCCAAAGCCTAACCGGAAAGGGAGGCCATGGTTACGCAAACTTGGTTGTATGATGCCATTATTTATATCTATGCCCTGAGCCTCCTGTTTTACTTCTCGGACTTTGTCGGTTCGAACCGAAGTGCAAAACGGATGGGTACAGGGTTGCTTTCTTTTGTATGGGTGTTGCAAACGGCATACTTGGTTTACAGCCTGGTAGAACATAGAAATTTATCGACCTTTTCGATGTTCGAAACGCTGTTTATTTTTTCTTGGCTGCTAGTGACTGTGTCCATTCTTATCAATCGTTTTTTTCGGATCGAATTGTTTGTCTTTTTGGTTAATGTGCTGGGATTTGCTGTGCTGGCGGCCAACTTTTTCAGCAGGCCGGGAATTTCTCCTACACTGTCGCATTGGAATATTAATGACGAGCTTTTATTCATTCATATTACGTTGGCGGTGGGAGGCTATGCAGCCTTCGTCGTCTCGGCGGTATTTTCCGGCATGTACTTGTTTTTACATCGCATGCTGAAGGAAAAGAAGTGGTCCCAGCAGATGCTGCGGCTTCCAAGCTTGGAGAAGACGGATCGCTATGCGTTTGTGGCTGCGGTGATCGGTGCTCCGCTGCTGCTGCTGAGTATTTCCCTTGGTATTGTATGGATTGCGCTTGAGGGTGATTTTACACTCTTTTTCGACTCTAAAGTAGTGAATTCATGGTTTGTTCTTTTGGCTTATGTTTTTTATTTATTTCAACGGATGCTGTTGAAAGCACCGGGCAACAGGCTGGCGCTTTGGAATTTGGCGGCATTCGTGATCACCCTGCTTAATTTCTTGCTGGCGAATTACTATTCCGGCTTTCACCAATGGTCGTAAGGGAGGAAGTGCGGATGGCGGCCAAATCCAATGGACCGGCTGCGGGACGGAAAGACGGAGCCAAAATATGGTACCCGGTGCTGCTTGATCTTGAGGACAAGCCGTGCCTTGTTGTCGGCGGCGGAAGGGTCGCCGAGCGTAAGGCTTGTACCCTCATGGAAGCCGGGGCGAGCGTGACAGTGGTCAGCCCGCGGCTTACCCCGCAATTGGAAGCGTGGGCGGAGCAAGGGCTTATACGGACGCAGCGTGAGGAATATACCGCCGGTCTTCCCGTACTGGCGCAAGCGTTTCTCGTGTTCGCCGCTACCGGCGATGCCGAGGTGAATGCGCAGGTATGTGCCGAAGCGGAAGCCCTCGGTAAGCTTGTGAATTCGGCCGATGATGCGGAGGCCGGAGGGTTTATTGTACCGGCGACCCTGAGGCGCGGCCGGTTGACGCTGGCGGTATCGACGGCAGGCGCAAGCCCTTCGCTGGCCGCCAAAGTGCGCAGGCAGCTTGAAGACATGTTTGGAGAAGAGTACGCGCCGTATCTGGAGCTGATGCATGAACTGCGCATGACCGTCCAGACTGTCGTGTCCGATACGTCTGAACGCCAGGAGTTGTTTCGGGCCATGCTGGAGTGGAAGCTGCTTCCTTTGTTTAAGTCAGGGAGACTGCCATATGATCATCTCCGGTCGGAGCTGCTGCGCCGCGTGGCGGAAGACCCGACAATCGACGGGATCTGCAGCATCGGAGATTGGCTGCTGAGTCTACAAAACGCTTGGAATGGGCATGAATGAAAAGAAAAAGAAGACCAGACGGATGGTTAAAATACTGTCTGATCACAAAGGGTTATTCAAGCGGGCTTCGCTCAGAAGCTTTCTTAATTTATATCAGGTCATTAGCTATAGAGGCTGATTGAGTGGACAAGGGGTTGACCGAACGCATGCGTAAAATCGTTGTAGGTACCAGACAGAGCGCGCTCGCTCTGACACAAACCGGACAGGTGATCGATCATCTTAAGGAGCTGTGTGAGCGGAACGGCATCGAAGTGGAGTTCGAATTGAAAAAAATCGTGACCAAAGGCGATCGGATTCTCGATGTAACGCTTTCCAAGGTAGGCGGTAAAGGCTTATTCGTTAAAGAAATTGAACAAGCGCTGCTCGATGGCGAAATCGATCTGGCGGTACATAGCATGAAGGACATGCCCTTCGAGCTTCCGGAAGGCTTGGTGATCGGCGCTATACCTGAACGGGAAGACCCTCGCGACGGGTTGATTACGATCGGGGGTCGGGGGTTGGACGACCTCCCCGAGGGGGCAAAGATCGGGACAAGCAGCTTGCGCCGCTCAAGCCAATTGCAAAACTATCGGCCGGACTTCCGGATCGAACCGGTAAGAGGCAACATCGATTCAAGGCTGGGCAAGCTGGAGAAAGAAGGCTTCGACGCCATCGTGTTAGCCGCGGCCGGTTTGCGTCGTATTGGCTGGGAGGATCGGATCAGCGCATACCTGCCTCCCGAGTTGTGTCTCCCGGCCGTAGGACAGGGAGCGTTATGTATCGAGTGCCGCGGCGATAACGAATTCGTGCTGGATCTCCTGGCCGGGTACCGCCATGAGCCTACAGCTATTGCGGTAAGCGCGGAACGAAGCTTCCTGGGCCGCTTGAACGGCGGCTGCCAGGTTCCGATCGGGGCTTATGCCCAATTGGGCGAAGTGAACGCCGACGGTAAACCGGAAATCACGCTGACCGGCATGGTGGGATCGCCGGACGGCAAACGGATGTTAAAAGAAACAATGAACGGAACAGATCCGGAAAAGCTGGGATTAGCTTTAGCCGAGGCACTAATCGCCAAAGGAGCTGCAGAGCTGCTGTCCATAGCTGGGGAATAGGGGAGAAACGGTTGTGAATAAGGGTGTCGTTTATCTTGTCGGTGCCGGACCAGGGGATCCGAAGCTGATTACGTTGAGAGGCTTGGAGGCAATACAGCGGGCCGATGTGGTTGTTTACGACAGACTTGCCAGCCCGCGTCTACTGAAGCATATGAAGGCCGGTGCGGAGAAAATTTTTGTGGGCAAGCTGCCCGACAAGCATATGATGAAGCAGGAGGAAATTAACCGGCTGCTGGTCGACCTTGCGCTTCAAGGAAAGACCGTGACCCGGCTCAAGGGCGGAGATCCGAGCGTGTTCGGACGCGTGGGAGAGGAAGCGGAGCTGCTCGCGGACAACGGGATCAAGTTTGAAATTGTTCCCGGCATTACTTCCGCCATCGCCGTGCCGGCTTATGCCGGAATCCCGGTAACGCATCGCGATTTTACTTCTTCCTTTTCCATCGTGACGGGGCATGAATATAAAAATAAAACATACTCCAGCGTGAATTGGGATAACTTGTCGCAAGCGTCCGGCACACTTATTTTTTTAATGGGTGTGGCTAACCTAGAGCAAATATGCAACCGGCTGATTCATGGCGGCAAATCTCCGGAGACTCCTGTGGCGCTCATTCGATGGGGAACTTGGATGGAGCAGGAAACATTGACGGGAACATTGACGGATATCGCGGAAAAGGTGAGAGCAGCCAATTTTCAATCGCCGGCGGTTACGATCGTTGGCGAAGTCGTGAAGCTAAGAGACAAGCTCTCCTGGTTCGAGAAGAAGCCGCTCTTCGGACGGCGAATCCTGGTCACCCGTGCGCGCAGTCAAGCCAGTGATTTAGCCAACCAAATCGATGAACTGGGCGGAGAAGCGGTGGAGTTTCCGGTGATTCGTACACAGCAGACAACCGATCCCGCTGCTCAAGCGCTGCGGGATGACGCCATAAGCTCTGTGGAACAGTTTGACTGGATTATGTTTACAAGCGTAAACGGTGTGGAGTTTTTCTTTCAAAGAATGCGGGAGCTGCGTAAGGATATACGCTCTCTTGCGAAGGCGCGTATTGCGGCCGTCGGTCCGAAAACAGCGGAAGCGTTGGAGGAGCGAGGCCTGATGATTGAAACGATCCCTTCACGGTATCAAGGGGATGCGCTGCCCGAAGCATTGGCTGCCGAGCTGCAGCCGAATCAGCGTGTGCTTCTTCCTACAGCGAATATCGCCAGGGACGCGCTGCCTCATAAGCTCAAGGAACTCGGTTTGCATGTGACCAAAATCGATATGTATGAAACGGTGCTGGAAACCGATCACGGTGATGAAATCATCGAGCTGCTCAAGCAGGGTAAAATTCATATTGTCACGTTTACAAGCTCATCTACAGTAACAAATCTGCTTCGCGCATTAAAGGAGCTTGGCGAGCATGAGCCGGTTGAATTGCTCCGGGGCTGCAACATTGCTTGTATCGGTCCGTTAACCGCCCAAACTGCTTTGGATGCAGGGCTGAATGTAGACTATATGGCCAAAGAAGCGACGGTTTCGTCGCTTGTGGCCAGCTTATACCAACAGGATAGCGGCGAATAAAGCCGACTAACCGCAGCTAGGAGGAGAACTTATGAGTTTCCCGCTCGTTCGAAATCGCAGACTGCGTACGTCCCACGCAATACGTAATCTGGTAAGAGAGCACGCTGTTTCCACGTATGATTTGATTTATCCGATATTTGTGACCCATGGTTCCGGAATTAAAGAAGAAATCAGCTCAATGCCGGGCGTATACCATCTGTCAATAGACCGGTTGGAAGAAGAAATTCGTGAAGTGACGGCTCTTGGTATTCAAGCCATTCTCTTGTTTGGCGTACCGGAGCATAAAGATGCTCACGGAAGCTCGGCTTATGACGCAAACGGCATCGTTCAGCAGGCTGCCCGCCGGATCAAAGAATGGAATCCCCAGCTTTTAGTCATTGCGGATACCTGTCTGTGCCAATTCACGGACCACGGCCACTGCGGCATCGTTCATTTTGATGAAGCCAAAGGGCGTGCCGAGGTGTTGAACGACCCTACGCTGGAGCTGCTCGTCAAAACGGCGGTGTCTCAAGCCGAAGCCGGTGCGGATATCATTGCACCGTCGAACATGATGGATGGTTTCGTGTATGCGATCCGTCAAGGGTTGGACGAAGCCGGCTATGAGCACGTGCCGATCATGTCTTATTCCGTCAAATATTCTTCTTCATTCTACGGACCGTTCCGTGATGCAGCCCATTCGGCGCCGCAGTTTGGCGACCGGAAGACGTATCAGATGGATCCCGCCAATTCCCGCGAAGCGCTGCGTGAAGCGGATGCCGATGTCGCGGAGGGCGCCGATTTTCTCATGGTGAAGCCGGCGCTCGCTTATATGGATATGATTCGGATGCTGCGCGACCGTTATGATCTTCCGATTGTTGCTTACAACGTCAGCGCGGAGTATTCCATGGTCAAAGCCGCGGCCGCACAGGGCTGGATCGATGAGAAGGCTATCGTGATGGAAACCATGGTCGGCTTTAAGCGGGCGGGCGCGGATCTGATCATTACTTATTTCGCCAAGGACATTGCCCGTTGGCTGAAAGAAGAATAACCGAATCGGTCTATCGTGTAATCAAACGTTTGTCTTCCAGCTCAGCTGCAGGACAAACGTTTTTTTCATTAGATTTGCCGCCTTCATCGAAGGGGCCGGACGTTGGCCAATGGGATGACTGCCATGGCGGCTCTCCGTTCCCGGGATGAGCGAGATATTTTCCTTGAAATCAGCTGTCATACATTTGTCGGAAAACGGCGGCTGACATACGTTGTTACCTGCTTTCAAATAGGGCATAATGGAAAGTATACAACGGGAATGCGGAAAAGAGGAATCCAATATGAGCTATAATGATTTGTTTATCCGTGCTTGTAAAAAGCAGGAAGTGGATACGCTGCCGGTGTGGTATATGCGGCAGGCGGGACGGTATGACCCGGATTATCGCAAAATCAAGGAAAAATACAGCCTTCTTGAAATTTGCAGGCAGCCGGAGCTGGCGGCGGAAGTGACCATGATGCCGGTGAAAAAGCTTGGCGTCGATGCGGCGATTTTGTATTCGGATATCATGAATCCCGTCGCTTCGATCGGAATCGATTTTGATATTGTCAAAAATATCGGTCCGGTGATCCATAACCCGATTCGCACGTCTGCGGATGTGCAAAGGCTGAAGCCGATTCAGGTGGAGCAGGATTTATCACACGTCCTGAAGACGATTGAAATTCTGGTTGGAGAGCTGCAGGTTCCGCTCATTACGTTTGCGGGTGCGCCGTTTACCATTGCCAGCTATTTGATCGAAGGCAAGCCCTCCAAGAGCTACATCCGCACCAAAGGGCTGATGTACGGTGAACCGAAGATTTGGTTTGAGCTGATGGACAAATTGGGAGACATGGTCATTACATATCTGAAAGCCCATATCGCTTCCGGCGCCAAAGCGGTGCAATTGTTCGACAGCTGGGTCGGGGCGCTGTCTCCGGCCGATTATCAAACCTATGTGCTGCCGACGATCCGCCGTATTTTTGCCGAGATGGAATCTTATGAGGAGCCGAAAATTTATTTCCCGGGCGTCAGCTCCGGGGAGCTACTGCCTTATCTACGGGATGTCCAGGCTGACGTTATCGGACTGGATTGGCGTGTTCCGATTGCAGAAGGACGTCGGCGCGTAGGCAGCCGGTTTGCGGTGCAGGGCAATTTGGACCCTTATGTGCTGACAGCTCCCATGTCCGTCATTGAGGCACAGGCCAAGGCCATTATCGATGAAGGCATTCAAAAGCCGGGGTACGTGTTCAATCTAGGGCACGGCTTGTTCCCGGAGGCTTCCTTGGAAAAGCTGAGGGAGCTCACAGCGTTTATCCATACGTACTCCCGTCAGGCGCTGAAAGCGCAGGGAACTTTCAAACAGGAAAGCGGTGTATAACATGAGTGCGACGGAGATCAAACGGATTGGTGTTCTTGTCTTGTCTTACGGAACGCCCAAAAGCATCGATGACATTGAAGCCTATTATACGCATATCCGGAGAGGGCATCCTCCGACGCCGGAGCAGCTGCAGGATTTGAAAAATCGCTATGAAGCGATTGTGGGAGGCGTATTTCCGCTTAGGGAGAACACCGACAAACAAGTGAAGGCTCTGGAGGACCGGTTGAACGAGAAATATCCGGACACCACGTTTATTTGCTATCAAGGCTTAAAGCACGCGGCCCCTTTTATAGAGGACGGCGTAGAGCAAATCGTTCAGGACGGACTTACGGAAGCGGTCGGCGTGGTGCTGGCTCCGCATTATTCCTCGATGAGCGTTGGGGGGTATATGAAACGGGCGCAAGCGAAGGCGGATGAGCTTGGTTTAAACATCCGGTTCGTTCGCAGCTACCATTTGCATCCCAAGCTGATCGAAGCTTTGGCGGAGCGGGTGGAAGAAGCCTTGAACCGATTCGAAGGGGTGGAGAAGGACCGGATCAAGGTGATTTTTACCGCACACAGCCTGCCGGAAAAAATACTCGAGATGAAAGATCCGTACCCTGAGCAGCTGCTGGAAACGTCCAGAGCGGTCGCCGCTAAGACGGGTCTGACGAATTGGCAGTTCGGCTGGCAGAGTGCGGGACAGACCGGAGAGCCATGGCTTGGTCCCGATGTCCTGGACGTGCTGCGCACCATCAAGCAGGAAAAGCAGGCGGAGCATGTACTGATCTGCCCGGTCGGATTTGTTTCCGATCATCTTGAAATTTTATACGACCTCGATATTGAAGCGCAGCTAACGGCTCGCGAGCTCGGACTGCATCTGGAACGTACCCGTTCCTTGAATACCGACCCGCTGTACATGGATGCGTTAAGCGACGTCGTTTACGCGCAGTTGGAGAGGAATTGATGGTATGGACGGCAACGCCAGACACGTCGTTATTGTTGGCGGAGGCATAACAGGGCTTAGCGCCGCTTATTATTTGAAGAAAAGTACGGCCGCCCCCTTGCGGATTACGGTGATGGAAAAAGGCGGGGCGTTCGGGGGGAAAATCGTCACATTAAAGCGGGACGGCTTCGTTATAGAGAAAGGCCCGGATTCGTTCCTGGCGCGAAAGCAGGCGATCATTGATTTAACCCGGGAGCTAGGGCTGGAGGACAAGCTGACAGGTACGAATCCCAACGCAAAAAGAACGTACATTCTATCGGGCGGGAAGCTTCACCGGATACCTGACGGCCTTATGCTGGGAATTCCTACTCGGCTGGTTCCTTTCATGCGGACGGGTCTTCTGTCGCTGTCCGGCAAGGCGCGTGCCGCACTGGATTTGGCGCTGCCCAAACGAACATCGCCGGAAGACGAGTCGCTCGGGCACTTTTTAGAGCGGCGGCTGGGGGCGGAGGTGCTTGCGCAAATCGCCGAACCCCTGCTTGCCGGCATCTATGCAGGCGACACGTACAATTTGAGCTTAAGAGCGACCTTCCCGCAATTTCACTCGATTGAGCAGAAGCACCGCAGTCTGATCCTGGGCATGATGCAAAACCGGAAAGCGGGCGGCGAGGAAAGCCGGACGCTGCCCGAGGCCGCACGTAATACGATGTTCCTCACCTACA
Organism: Paenibacillus sp. Pae15; assembly: GCF_024519685.1. Taxonomy (NCBI): domain Bacteria; kingdom Bacillati; phylum Bacillota; class Bacilli; order Caryophanales; family Paenibacillaceae; genus Paenibacillus; species Paenibacillus sp. Pae15. Next base: position 239,750 of record NZ_JALJRM010000002.1, read on the forward strand.
GGGATGGACTGGAGACACTGATTGACGGACTGCTGGATGCGCTCGATGATGTGCGTCTTCTAAAGCATTGCGGTGTTTCGCAGGTGGAGAAGGCGGAGGGAGGTTACCGCGTCATTCGGGAAGACGGAGAGATAGAGGATGCGGCTGGTGTCATTATAGCGCTCCCTGCCTACGGCATAAGCGAAGTGCTCGGTTCCGGGGTTCCTGAAATTCGGGAGCTGGACAGGATCGAATATGTCTCCGTCGCGAACGTTATCCTGGCATTCAATGCCGAGGACATGGTACGGAAGCTCGACGGTTCGGGATTTGTCGTGCCAAGGCGGGAAGGGCGGTTTATTACGGCTTGCACCTGGACGTCCAAGAAATGGCTGCATACCGCGCCTAGCGGTAAAGTGCTTCTGCGCTGTTATGTCGGACGTTTCGGAGACGACCGTTGGCTTCATATGACGGAGGACGAAGTTTTCCGTGAGGTACGTAAAGATTTGAGAGAAACGATGGGCATTACAGCCGAGCCGTTATTTATGGAAATGACGAAGCTGATGCGTTCGATGCCGCAATACCCTGTCGGCCATCTCGAGCTAATCGGCCGCGTTCGCCAAGGGTTGTCCGAGCGCATGCCCGGTGTGCTGGTGACGGGAGCGGCGTTCCAAGGCGTAGGGCTGCCGGATTGTATTCGTCAGGGAAAGGAAGCTGCGCAGCAAATGGCGGCACAGCTTCAGTAGCATTGGAAAAAGCCCGACCTCATCGGGCTTTACATTTTTCGATTAAAGGGAAGAAAAGATATGGCGGCCTGCAAAGGGAATGGTATAATGGCTGTGAGATTGTCCGGTTACCGGGATACCGGTTTTAAGATGGGTTTAAGTACAATTATAGAAAAAGGTGGGGCCTAAATGAACGAAAAGCGCAAACGTTCCGACACGCGTTCCGCTGAAGCTTTTGCGGAAGCCAAAAAATACATACCTGGCGGGGTGAACAGCCCGGTCCGCGCCTTCAAATCGGTCGGTCTCACACCGCTGTTTGTGGTTAAAGGAGCCGGTTCGCGTGTCTATGATGTGGACGGCAACGAGTTCATTGATTACATCGGATCCTGGGGTCCGCTTATTCTGGGACATGCTCATCCGGAAGTGATCAAGGCCGTAAAACGCACGGCGGAGCTCGGAACGAGCTTTGGAGCGCCAACAGAGCTGGAGACGGAAATGGCCAAGCTGGTGGTTGAACGGATTCCTTCGATCGAGGTTGTCCGGATGGTGAATTCCGGTACGGAGGCAACGATGAGCGCGCTTCGGCTGGCGAGAGGCTACACAGGCCGCAGTAAAATCCTCAAGTTCGAGGGCTGCTACCACGGTCATGCGGACTCTCTGCTGATTAAGGCGGGTTCAGGTGTTGCCACGCTGAGCCTTCCGGATAGTCCGGGCGTACCGGAATCCGTAGCGGTCAATACGATAACGGTTCCATATAACGATCTGGCGTCGGTGCAGCTCGCGTTTGAAAAATTCGGTGAAGAAATCGCCGCGGTCATCGTCGAACCGGTTGCCGGTAACATGGGCGTCGTTCCGCCGCAGCCGGGCTTTCTTGAAGGTCTGCGTCAAACGACCTCCTCCTACGGCAGCCTGTTGATCTTCGACGAGGTCATGACCGGTTTTCGCGTCGGCTTACACAGCGCTCAAGGGCTCTACGGCATCACGCCGGATCTTACCTGTCTCGGCAAAATCATCGGCGGGGGTCTTCCGGTAGGCGCGTACGGCGGCAAACGGGAGATCATGGAGCATATTGCTCCGGCCGGACCGATTTATCAGGCGGGTACGCTGTCGGGTAATCCGCTTGCGATGGCAGCCGGTTACACGACGCTCAAGCTGCTGGGAGAGCCGGGCGTTTATGAGGAGCTGGAGCGGAAGTCCGCCAAATTGGAGCAGGGCTTCAGGAAAAACGCGGCCGAGCTGGGAATCCCGTCTACCATCAATCGCGTAGGCTCCATGATATGCCCGTTTTTTACAGACACGAAAGTGATCAATTATGAGACGGCGAAACGTTCCGATCTGGAACGGTTTAACCGTTATTTTGCCTCACTGCTTGATGAAGGAGTCAGCATAGCCCCTTCGCAGTTCGAAGGGATGTTCGTGTCCGCCGCTCATACCGACGCGGATATCGATGCGACGATTGAAGCGCATTACCAGGCTTTGAAGCGCTTGTGAACCTTCAAACCGTTTTGGTCAAGAGACGCAACCCAATGAAGCCGCCCCGTATTCTTTCTGCATTGAGGAATACGGGGCGGCTTTGATTATCGTCAGCCTGGAACGGCTGCAGAGTTCGGCGGTTGCTGTTATTTTGCTGCAGGAACGGTTTCCGTCACGGTTCCGGCGGGAACTTTGCCGTTGGAGTCCCCGACAACAACAGGCGCCGGAGCCGGACCGGAAACCGGGGGAGGCCCGGTTTTATCCACAGGGACGCCGCCGCCATCCGTGTTTTCCGTTTCTTTCTGTCCTGCAGGGGCAGGCGAAGGGGAGGAAGCGTCTCCCTCATGGGCACCGCTTTGCTTTGGCGGCGCCGTTCCGGCGGCGGTGCGGGCTTTGCCGCTGTCGTCCCGCTGATTTCCGCCCGCTGCGGGCTTGGTCTCTGCTGATGCGGGCTCGCTTTTCGCTTTTTCACCGCCCGGGGATTTGGCAGGTACGGCAGCACGGGTTTGCTGTTGGCGGGCTTTCTTCTCCGCCTGCTCCCGCAAATATTCGGGATGGTCATGGGAGCCGCCCGGATCGATTTTATCGATGCCGTCCCAGACACGGTTGGCGACAACGGATGACGGATTGTCATAAACGAGAAACGCGGACGGCAGTCTGCGCTCGCCATAGCGGCTGGACGGATGGGTAATCAGTTCGCCCCCGACTACCATCTCGGAGGAGGCTCCGCCATCCAGATTTCCGGCGTTGACAGCCCCTTCGTTGAGAAGCAAATCTTGAACCTCCTTCAAGGTGGCTCCTACGCTGTTCGCCTGGCGGCCGTCGATGACGATGAAGATGACGGTTCCGTCGGTTCTTTGCCCGACGGCTGTCCGCGGCGCACGGCCCCATCCGCCGTCGCCGCTTGTAATAAGCGGCTTGCCGTTAGCAATCAGCCTTGGATAAAACGAAACGGCTTCGGATACCCCCATATCCCTCAGCTCGAAAATATTATATTTGCCGACGACTAGCTTCCCTTCCCTGGTAAAGCCGACAATATGCTGCGGAATACTTCCGTCTTGATCCGTGAAGACGATATCGCCGCCCGAAATGATGACACCGATGGCCGCAAAGCCGTTGCCCAGTCCCTCCGGATCATCGAAGCTACCTCCGTTGACGCCGGCTACAGCACCGGTACGGGTAACCATGGACGTGATTCGTTCCCCTTCCCCAGGTTTGGATGGGGTCATGACGCGGATCGATTTGGGATCGTATACGTACATCTTTTTTCCTTTCCATAACGGTCCCGAAATATCCTCTACTTTAATCAGTTCGTCTGCGGAGCGGCGGTTTCCGATGTTCACCATGCTCAGATCCTGCTTTTCCCTGGCGGCATCCTCAATCGCGTTCTGCATTTTTTGAACCAGTAAGTCCCGCCGCTCGGCTCCGACAAAAATCCAGGCCCAGCTCCGGTGCTGCGTGGTAATGACCGTTTCTGCGAGCCGTTCCCTTATTTCGCTTCCCGGCTTGGTTAAAAATAAAAAACTGGAGACCCCAAAGGCGAACAGAGCGACCCCAAACAGCGTTCTCTTCAGCCTGCCCCAGTTACGAATGGTCCGCAAGACAGTAACCAATCGAAGTCTCTCCTGTTATTGATGTAATGGAAAATGAACATAGGTCAAATCATATATTTTTCTCACATTCTATCATAATAAAGAAACCATGAATAGAGATTTGATATAGCAAAATAGAGGAAGTCCCGGAAGTATAACTGCTTTGAGAAAAAGCTGCGTTTTGGTAAAATTGACGATAGGTCAACGGATGGAGGAAGTTACGTGCTCTTGAAAAAATACAGTTTTTATGGAATTACCCTGGAAATGATCATCGTCATGGGGCTGTTCTTTGTCCTGCTTTTGGTCATCATGGCGGCGGCGGGGATGGAGCGGAAACGCCGCCGAAAGCATCTTGCTGCCGACGGTGCCAAGGAGGATTCCACGAGATGAATGCGCGACGCCGCAAAGGGGAGTGGCTTGAATGGACTGTCAAACGGGACGTGCATTCCATAGAAGATATCCGCGAGGAACTGGTTGAAACGATAGGCGGCCGATTTCTTTCAAAGCTGAACCGTTCCGGCGGTATTCAATGGAAAGGACGCAGGGTGATGCTCCGCTTGTTTCCCGAGGAAACGCTCCAATATGAGCCGGAATGGGCGGACATCGAAGTGCTGTATGAGGACGATTTCAGCCTTGTGGTAAACAAGCCGCCGGGTATGAAGGTGCATCCTACGCGGGAGGGGGAGTCCGGTACGCTGCTTCACGCGCTGGGTTGGCATCTGGAATCGACGGGACAGCGCTGCCGTCCGCGACCTATTCACCGGCTGGACGAGGATACGACAGGACCGGTGCTGGCGGCCAAGAACGAATGGGCGCAATATCGGTTGGATGAAGCGATGCGGGACAAACGCGTAGAGCGGATATACGTCGCTCTGGTTCAAGGACATCCTTCCGACAACAGCGGCATGATCGACGCGCCGATCGGACGCGACAGGCACCATGCGACAAGAAGACGGGTATCCCGAACGGGGGATGCGGCAGTGACACGTTACGAGGTTTTGGAAAGGTTGCGTTCTGCCTCGCTTGTACGATTAAGGCTGGAGACGGGCAGAACGCACCAAATCCGCGTTCACATGAGCCATTTGGGACATCCCCTGTTGGGAGACCTGCTTTACGGCGGCCGGGCGGCGGGCATGGCCAGGCAAGCGCTGCACGGGGATGTGCTGATGTTTCCGGAGCCGCTCACGGGCGAAAGGGTGCAGGTGCGCGCGCCTTGGCCCGAAGACTTTGCGGCTCTTTATGAACAATTGAAAAAATAGTAGTCATGCTCCTCCCGCAGCAGCCATATAAATTGTAAAGACCAATGCGCTGACGATCTTTTCTTTTTTACGGAAAGGTGCAATAGGGAAGGGAGGAAGTTACTTTGACGAATCAGCATAACGGGATTAGGTTTGACATTTACGAGCGTGTACATTTATCCGAAGGTGTGCTGGGTATCAAGGAACTGGAAGGGGTAGAGCTGACTCCTCACATTCAAGTGCTTCCACAAGGAGAACAAGCCGTGCTTCGCGGCAATTTGCTTTTGACGGGGACGTACGTCGATGAGCATGATCGGCCGGAACAGACGCTGCAGCATTTAATTCCGGTAGAAATTACGCTGCCGCTGAATCGTGTACAGCATGTCGAGGACATTGCCGTTGAAATCGAAAATTTCGACGTGGATTTGCTGTCGGAGCGAAGCTTGAATGTGACGGGGGTATTGTCGCTTGGAGGCATCGAGATCGTTTCGAGATCGGAATCCGAACCCTGGAGGGAAGCCGAAGAAGAGGTCGTGTTTATTCACGAGGTCTCGGAGCACCGTTCGGGAGTACAGGATGAATGGCCGTCGGCCATAAATTCCGCTGCAGAGGCCATCCCTCAAAGGGAACAAGCTCCGGCATCGGAGGTGCGGCAGGAGGCGGATGAGCCAATCAACCGGCACGAACCGGTTGCCAAAACCAGTGAACCGGTAAAGGAAGAAAAGCCGGTACAGGAGCCCAAAGCTGCGGACACCGCCAAGCCGGAAGAAAAGCCGGTGCAGGATCTCAAAGCTGCGGAGGACGCCAAGACGGAAGACTTTGCCGCTGAAGCGGAGACCGATACGGATGAGAAAAAAGAATTGAAAGTCGCCGTTGGCAGCAAAAAAACGTCTGAAGCACCCGAATCCTCCACGGAGCCGGTCTACAAATCCTTTGGGCTGGCGTCGCTGTTGAATTTTGCTTCCAAAAAATCGGATTCAAGGCCGCCGGAGGATGGACAGCCGACGCAGCAGGAGCTGTCGCCTTCCGAAAAAGCAGAATGGAAAAATTTGCTCCTTCATTCCGATCGCGAGCAGCAGCAATTCAAGAAGCTTCGGATGTGCATTGTGCAAAAGGAAGAAACGCTTGAAACGATTGCCAAACGCTATGATCTGAATCCGAGAGAAATCGCGCTCTACAACCGGCTCGGAGAAGGCGAATTAACGGAAGGACAAATTGTCTACATACCAAAATAAGGCTCAAAAATCCCCGATCCGGCCTAAACAGGCTTGAACGGGGATTTTTTTGGTTATACTTGTCATAAGGCCAGTCTCAGAATAGGCGGGAGTAAAAACGGTTCTTGTATTGACTCTCACCTGATGATTGTTTATCATAGTACGCATAGATGCAGTAATAACGTTGAAAGGGAATAGTAGACAGCGAACCCTTCAGAGAGCGGAGCCGGCAAGAGGCTGGAAGGTTCCGCAGGACGTACCTGTTGAAGTCGCCCCGGAGTTGCCGAATTGAAAGCGAACCCTAGATTCGGCCGGTTACAGCCGTTATCTGTTTGAGTGCCGTATTTTGACCGGAGAGGACTCCGCGAGAATTTATGCCTAAGTACGGAATAAAGGTGGTACCACGGAAGCGAGAGCCTTTCGTCCTTTGCGGCGAAAGGTTTTTTGATGTGCTGCGGTGATGCGTTTATGCGAAAGATGCGTCCCTGCGACATATAGCCCCAACTGAATTCGAAAGCATATGGAGGTATTGCTGGTTATGGATGAAACAAAACAAGCGGCGGCGCCGGCTGCGTCGATGCCGACAACGTACGATCCCAAAGAATCCGAGAAAAAATGGTATGATTACTGGCTGAAGGGCGGCTATTTTCAAGCGGGACAGCGTAAGGACGCGAAGCCTTACACGATCGTCATTCCGCCGCCGAACGTGACCGGTATGCTGCATATCGGCCATGCGCTGGATTTTACACTGCAGGACATCATGATTCGGACCAAACGGATGCAGGGCTATGACGCGTTATGGCTTCCGGGCTCCGATCATGCGGGAATCGCTACCCAAACGAAGGTGGAACAAAAGCTTCGCGAGGAAGGCGTGACGCGTTACGATCTCGGCCGGGAGAAATTCCTGGAGAAAGTATGGGAATGGAAGGAGCATTATGCCGGTACGATCCGTGAGCAGTGGGCCAAAATGGGCTTCTCGCTGGACTATTCCAGAGAACGGTTTACGCTGGACGCAGGATTGTCCAAGGCGGTGCGCGAAGTATTCGTGCGTCTATATGAAAAGGGCCTGATCTATCGCGGCAAATATATCATCAACTGGGACCCGGCCGCCCGTACGGCGCTATCGGATATTGAAGTGGAGTACAAAGAAGTGCAGGGTGCGCTCTACCATTTAAAATATCCGGTCAAAGACAGCGATGAATATATCGTCGTGGCGACGACGCGTCCGGAAACCATGCTGGGCGATACCGCGGTGGCGGTGCATCCGGAGGATGAGCGTTACAAGCACCTGATCGGAAAAACGCTTGTCCTGCCGATCATCGGAAGAGAAATTCCGATTATCGCCGACGAGTATGTGGAAAAAGAATTCGGAAGCGGCGCCGTCAAGATTACGCCGGCGCATGACCCGAACGATTTTGAGGTGGGCAAGCGCCACGATTTGCCGCAGGTGCTCGTGATGGACGAATCCGGCTCCATGAATGCGAACGCGGGAAAATATCAGGGGCTCGACCGCTTCGATTGCCGCAAGCAAATCGTTGCCGATATGAAAGAGCTGGGTGTGCTGATCAAAATCGAAGAGCATGTGCATCAGGTCGGCCACAGCGAACGCAGCGGCGCCGTCGTGGAGCCATATTTGTCGACGCAGTGGTTTGTGAAAATGAAGCCGCTGGCGGAGCGTGCCGTAGAGGCCCAGAAATCCGCACAAGGCGTCCATTTTGTGCCGGACCGGTTTGAAAAAATCTATTTGCACTGGATCGAGAACGTGCGCGACTGGTGCATTTCGCGCCAACTTTGGTGGGGCCACCGGATTCCGGCGTGGTACTGCGGCGACTGCAGCGAGATCATCGTCTCCCGCGAAGATGCGACCGTGTGTCCGAAGTGCGGCGGCACACACCTAAAGCAGGATGACGATGTGCTTGATACCTGGTTCAGCTCCGCGCTGTGGCCGTTTTCTACTCTCGGCTGGCCGGAACAAACGGAAGACATGAAGCGTTATTACCCGACGGACCTGCTGGTAACGGGCTACGATATTATTTATTTCTGGGTCGCCCGCATGATTTTCAGCGGACTGGAGTTCACGGACAGCATACCTTTCAAGGATGTGCTCATTCACGGTTTGGTGCGCGATGCGGAAGGGCGTAAAATGTCCAAATCGCTCGGCAACGGCGTTGACCCGCTTGAAGTCATTGAGAAATACGGCGCCGATGCGATGCGCTTTATGATTTCAACAGGCTCTACGCCGGGGCAGGATCTTCGCTTCCGTTGGGAGAAGGTAGAGCAGGCACGTAACTTTGCGAATAAAATTTGGAACGCATCGCGTTTTGCGCTGATGAATCTCGGAGATTTCAAAGTTTCCGATATCGATTTGAGCGGAGAACTGAGTACGGCGGACCGGTGGATACTGCACCGTTTGAACGAAACCGTGCGGGATGTGACGAGACTGATTGATGCATATGAGTTCGGCGAAACGGGACGTCTGCTGTACAACTTCATTTGGGATGATCTGTGCGACTGGTATATCGAATTCAGCAAGCTGTCCTTGTACGGAAACGATGAGGCGGCCAAGAAGACGACGAAATCCGTACTCGCTTATGTGCTTGACCGGACTCAGCGCTTGATCCACCCGTTCATGCCGTTCATCAGCGAAGAGATCTGGCAGCATTTGCCGCATGAAGGCGAGACCATCACGCTGGCTGCCTGGCCGGCATTCGAAGCGCGCTTTGAGGCTCCGGAGGCTGTTCGCGAAATGGAGCTGCTGATGGATATCATCCGTACCGTCCGCAACATCCGCGCCGAAGTGAACGTGCCGATGAGCAAGAAGGTGGATTTGCTTGTGAAGCCGGCCGGCGCCGAATTCCTTGCCATCCTGCAGCGCAACGAAGAATATGTGCGCCGGTTCTGCAATACGTCATCTCTGGAAATCAATTTGGAGTTAACGTCTCCGGACAAAGCGATGACAGGAATTGTAACCGGAGCGGAGCTGTACTTGCCGCTGGCGGGCCTGATCGATATCGCTCAGGAAATCGCGCGGCTGGAAAAAGAACTCGGGACGCTTCATAACGAGGTGGCCCGCATCGAGAAAAAGCTGTCAAACCAAGGCTTTATAGCGAAGGCTCCGGCTAAAGTGATCGAAGAAGAAAAGGCAAAGCTTGCCGATTACGCCGATAAACGGGATAAAGTGAATGCCCGTCTGGCGGAGCTGAAAGGGTGAACTTGCGATGAGCGAAGACAGGCAATCTGCTCCGGCAGGATCGTTCCAGACGGCTAAGGAAGCGGTGGACTGGCTCGTAAGATACATTCCGCTGGCGGGCATCAAGCCGGGTTTGGAACGGATGGAGAAGCTCATGGAGCTGCTCGATTATCCGCATCGCCGGTTAAAATTTATCCATGTGGCCGGAACGAACGGCAAAGGCTCGGTATGCGCCTATCTGTCGGAAGTGATTCGCCAGTGCGGATACGATGTGGGGACCTTCACGTCCCCTTATATCGAGAGCTATAACGAGCGCATCCGAATCAATGGGCAGAACATATCCGACGAAGATCTGCTTCAGGTCATCAATAAAATCAAGCCCGTGGTCGACCAAGTGGCGGCAGAGTACGGGCAGCCCTCGATGTTCGAGATTTCCACCGTTGCGGCGATTGAATATTTTGCGCGTATGGCCTATCCCGACTTCGTCGTTTGGGAAACGGGCCTGGGCGGACGATTGGATTCGACCAATATCGTTACTCCGCTGGTTTCGGTGATCACCAACATCGGTTATGATCACATGGATTATTTGGGAGAAACGCTGGAACAAATCGCAGCGGAGAAAGCGGGCATCATCAAGTCCGGCGTTCCGGTCGTAAGTGCGGTGAAGCAGCCGGAGGTTGTGGATGTCATTGAGCGGAAGGCCAAAGAAAAGAACAGCAAGCTGTATTTGCTGGGGCGGGAATTCCGCTATGATACGGTCTCGTCAAAAGAAGATGAACAGACGTTTCACTTCCGGGGATTGTTCCGGGACATACCGGACGTGAAGATCTCTTTGAACGGGTTGCATCAAATCGAGAATGCATCCGTCACTCTGATGACGATTGAAGTCCTGCGTCAATATTATGCTTTCATTGTAGACGATGAGGCTCTGTATCTCGCTATGAAACGGACGCAGTGGGCCGGACGTCTTGAAATGATATCTGCGAAACCGAGGATTTTGATCGACGGCGCGCACAATCCGGAGGGAGCCGAATCGCTGGTAAAAACGCTGAAAGAGACATATTCTTTTAAAAACCTCCATTTTGTCATGGGAATGCTCGATAACAAGAATCATTCCGGCTATTTTAGGCATATACTGCCAATAGTGGATACTCTCATCCTTACCGAGCCGGATTGGCATAAGAAGGCCTCGGCGGAATCGCTTGCCGGACTGGCTAGAACTATGCTGCAAGAGCATGGCCGAAGTGACGTGGAAGTGATCGTGGAGCCTGACTGGAGGGCGGCGCTCGAGCGAGCCAAGGGCTTGGCGGAAGAGGACGACCTTACCGTCGTCTCGGGCACGTTATATTTGATAGGGGATGTTCGTTCCTGGATCAAGCATAAATCCGATTCTGAAAAAGGCTGGTGAGAACGCGAGTGAATACATCGGAGCACATCCATTTTATCGGCATCGGAGGCTACGGCATGAGCGCCATTGCCAAAGTGATGCTGGAAATGGGCTACCAAGTTTCGGGATCCGATTTGGCTCAGCAGGAGCTTACAGAGAAGCTGGCGGCCAAGGGGGCGCAGGTGTTCATTGGACACGAAGCGCAGAACGTGAAGGGAGCGGACGTCGTCGTATACTCTACGGCGCTGTCCAAAGATAACGTAGAAATGGTCGCGGCTGAAGAGCTGAACATCCCGATTTTGCACCGGGCTCAAATGCTGGCGAGACTGATGAATGCCAAGAAGGGCATTGCGGTAGCGGGAGCGCACGGAAAGACAACGACGTCATCCATGATAGCCCTGGTGCTGGAACGTTGCGGACAGGACCCGACCTTCATCATCGGCGGGGAAATCATGAACGTCGGAAGCAACGCCAAAGCGGGCAAGGGTGAATGGGTTGTCGCGGAAGCCGATGAAAGCGACGGTTCATTCCTGCAGTATCAGCCTTCCATCGCTTTGGTCAACAATATCGAGGCGGACCATCTTGAAAACTATGACGGCAACTTTGAAAATCTGAAATATGCCTATGCCCGGTTCTTAAGCCAGGTGAAGAAAGACGGCAAAGCGGTTGTTTGCAAGGATGATGTCTATTTGCGCGATATGATTCCGCAAATCAAGAGCAAGGTCATCACCTATGCGATCGAAACGGAAGCCGATGTGATGGCACGGAACATCTGTCTTGGCGACAGGAAGGTTACGTTTGAATTGGTGCGGGAGGGGAACGTGCTTGGTACGGTTCGTTTATCCGTGCCCGGCAAGCATAATGTGTATAATGCGATGGCTACGATCATTACCTGCATGGAAGCGGGTCTGACGTTCGAACAGGTAGCCGAAGCGATTACGGAATTCCGCGGAGCCAAGCGGCGGTTTCAGGTGCTTGGGGAAGTAGACGGCATTCTGGTCATCGATGATTATGCGCATCATCCAACTGAAATCGAAGCCACGATTCAAGCGGCCAAAGCGACGGGGAAACGCATTATCGCCGTTTTTCAGCCACAGAGATACACTCGTACGTATTTCCTGTTTGAGCAGTTCAGCCGGGCGTTTCCGAATGCCGACGAAGTGATCATCACGGACATCTATTCCCCGGCGGGGGAAAAGCAGATCGAAGGGATCAGCTCCGCCAATCTGGTGGAACTGATCCGTAAGAACAGCAACCCGAACGTGCGGTATATACCGACAAAGGAACAGGTGCAAAGCTATTTGTTCGATACCGTAAATCCGGGAGACCTGGTGCTGACCATGGGGGCAGGCGATATTTGGAAAGCGGCCGACGGTTTGGCCAAATCTCTTATGGAGCGTGCAAAGCAAAACTAAATTTGCAAAGCGAAGCCTTCGGTCCATCCTGCCGCGTGCAGGACGGTATGGTGCCGGAGGCTTCTTTATGTACAGTTCTATTTCCTCTTTAACTCTCATAGTCTAGTAATAAGATCATGGACAAGGGAGAGTTGACGCCGGTGAACAAAGCCAGGATTACGTTTCGTTTCAATGACCAAAAGCCGCGTGAGAAGCAGGAGCAAAGTGAACAGAGCGGTCGGCACGATCAGCATACGGAGCGGGAGAATAAGGAACAGACAAAGGGGATTCCGATGAGTACAGAGGAATACCGTGTTATAGAAGAACGACCCGGGCAAGGGCCGGCAATGGGCAATGAGGAACGCAAATCTGTCGAGGTCAGACCTTTGAACGAATATACCACCGATTTTGGCGGCTGGCACAGCTCATTCGATACGGACACCTACCGGATTGAAGAGAGTATCCCGCCATCGGAGAAGTTGAGGGCCGATCCGGAATCGGGATACGTGGAACGGGAATGGAATCGGGGGCGGGGGCAGACGCGGGAGTACAGGGCTTATAAGACCAAAGACTCATTCTACTATCCGAACCCGTCCGGCGGAAACTCATGGTTGAAAATCGCCGCCTCGGTAACGGGGGCTGTCGTGACGGGCGTCGCTTTCGGTTTTTTGGTGCTCTCTATGTTCTCCGGAGACGTCTCCGACTACGGGAAGGTACAACCCGTGGGCGGGACGACAGCGCCGCAGCAGCAGGATAATGCCGCTGTACAGGATGGCAACAGCGGTGCAGCGAAAGCGCCGAATGCGGCCGTGAATGAAGCCGTGGCCGACTTGGCTGTCAACCTTCCTGCCAAAACATATTCTTTTCTGCAGGGAGGCGTCTTCAGTAGCTCCCAGAGTGCAGATTCGGCTGTAACCGATTTTCGCCAGAAGGGGCTTGCTGCGGTCAGCGATGCGGGGGAAAAGTTCCCTGTATACGTAGGCATGGCTCTGAGCCGGGATGAAGCGCTTGAGCTTACCCGGACGTTTCAGCAGAGACAGCTTGAGGTGATGATCAAGCCATTTGACATTCCGGCCGCAGCCAAAATCAAATGGAAAGGCAATCAGATCCATTTGTTTGAAAGCTATATGAGCCAGGGAAATGAGCTGGTACAGCAGATTGCATCGCAGACGGTCGTCCAGCTGGGCAAAGAAAAACCGGAGGCGCTCGATCCGAAGGCGCTGCAGTCCATCAAAGCGACCCACCAGACCTGGGCTGGCACGGCTTCGGCCGTCAGCGACGGTTTAGGGGAGGTTGGCCGGGCGTCGCTTCCCAAAATGAACAGCGCGCTCAATACCGCCGTAGTTTCGCTTGAGGAATATAATAAGAATCCGTCGCAGGCTCTCCTTTGGGAAGCTCAGTCCGCTTTAATGCAGTATCTCGTGGCCGAGAAGGCGCTGCTCAGCAGCGCTTCGGTACAATAAAAAAAGCAAGCTCACCTCTGATTCGCCGTGACGAATGAAAGGTGAGCTTGTTTTATTCATGTACGATATGAAGAGCCGATTTACCGCCCTTTTTACCGTAACCCCAAGCAGATACAAGGCACTGGCGTCCCTGATAGGTTACTTGCGGCTTGCTATGTAGCGGTCGATCAGTGCGGCGGATTCGGCCCGTGTTATGGAGCGTTCAGGCTCAAATCGCTCTGCCGTTACACCGTCAATCCAGCCGGCCTGCTTCAACGCGGCTACCTCTCCCTCCGCCCAGTAACCTGCTGGTATGTCTTTGAACGGCCGCTGCGAGCCCGGCGCAAGCTCAATCAGCGGCAGCTTCGCGAGCCGCTGGAACAGCGCGGCTACCTCCGCCCGGGTCACGGGCTGGTCGGGCCGCAGCGTGCCGTCGGGGTAGCCCTCCAGCACGCCGGCCTTCACCGCCCTGTCCAGGTCGGCGAAGGCCCAGTGCCCCGCGTTCACGTCGCGGAACGCGGCAGCCCCCTGCGCGGCGTCGCATCCGCCGTCGCGGTAGACGGCGCCGGCGACCGTGTCCTTGCCGCCGTCGCCGCAAGCGCCCCCTGCCGGCTTCGCCGCCGGCAGGTCGAATATGCGTCCGAGCAGCGTCATCCATTCCGCTCTCGTCAGCATGCGGTCCGGCTCGAAGTTCTTGCCGACGCCCTCCACCACGCCCTGCGCATTCAACCGCAGGATGGCTTCGCGTGCCCAGTGTCCCCGGGTGTCGGGGAACTGTATATTCGGCGGCAAATAAGCTTCAATGCCGCTGGCAATGCCCTGAGCCATGATTTGGCGCATCTGATTCGATGCCAGGAGAGCCGCATCCTCAGGGTTCGACAGGAACGCCGTCTCCACGAGGATGCTCGGGATGTTGCCCATACGTACGACATAGACCGCGCTCGGTACAATGCCCCGGTTTTCCAGCCCCGCCGTTTGGACGAGGGAGTTCAGCACCTTGGTCGCCAGCTCCCGGCTTTGAGGCGTAAGGGCCCTCATCTCTGGACTTGCAGGATAGCTCGATTGAGGATACGCATCGTCATAATAAAGCACCATCGCACCGCGCGTTCCGGGACTGGAGATCGAATTCGCGTGGATGGAAACAAACAAATCCGCATGCTGCGCCTTCGTAAAGTCGACCCGTTCCTTCAGGGTGAGATACACATCGGAATCCCTTGTCATCGTAACCTCGTATCCCCGCTGTATCAGGAGATCTCTCAGCTTGCGGGATATGTCCAGATTGACCGTTTTCTCCTGAAGACCGTTTACGCCAATGGCGCCGGGGTCACGGCCTCCGTGACCGGCATCGACGACAATTTTCGCGGCCATCGCCTGGCCGGGCAGCACCAGAAGACCCAGCGCCAAAATAGCGGTGCGCATCCACGGTTTTCGCAACGGCTTGCCTTTTTTTCTTACCATGATCCAAGTTCACCTTTTCTTCCGTAAGCAGATAGCATTCCTCATAATTCCTTTCCAGACAATACTCGTTCGTCGCCACGGACAAGTGTGATATAATAGCCAGTGGCATACATAGAAAATCAGATTAGTAATTTTTTCCCGAAAGAGGTATCCTACACTTGAAAAAGAATATGCTTACGCTCATTCTCTTCCTGATTGTCGGATTGGTTGCCGGAACGCTGGTCGGCCAGCTTCTTACCCCATATCCGGGATTGTCGTTCCTGACCAAGTCGGTGCCGCTGAGCTGGCAGCCTAAAGCCGATCTGATTGTGATCCAATACGATCTGGATCTTCAGATCCGTCTGAATCTGATCAGCATTGCGGGCTTGGCGCTCGGATTCTGGGTGCATCGCAGGCTGTAGACAAGGAGCTGTCCGCTTCCGGTGAAGGAAGCGGATCGGCATGCGCGTTTCACATAGAGGATTCATCAGGCTTCATTCGTTTTTCCTTCATCCGTCATGTCCGGACAGCCGGGGATTTTCGGGGACAAACCACCATATAAAATTTCGAAACGAGGGAACGTTTTATGTCGATAACCACAACCAAAACGCTGATTCTGGCTTCCTCATCCCCGCGGCGGCAGGAGCTGATCCGCTCCTTGCAGCTGCCCTATCAAATCATCGCCAGCGACGCGGACGAAACGATAGAAGCGGGACTTGCGCCGGAACACATTGTGGAGCGGCTATCCGGTCGCAAAGCGTCGGCTGTATACGAACGTTGTAAAGCGGATCGTTCGGGGGTCAGGGACGGCATTATCATCGGTTCGGATACGATCGTCGTTTTGAACGGTGAAACGCTCGGCAAGCCAAAGGACGAAGAAGACGCTTTCCGCATGCTGAAGTCCCTGCAGGGAAGGGAGCACCATGTCTACAGCGGCGTGGCCTGCATCGATTTGCAGACCGGGGAGAGGCATGTAGACCATCAGCGGACGTCCGTTTGGATGAAGGCACTCACGGATGAACGAATTCGTCGTTATATCGCAACGGGAGAGCCAAAGGACAAAGCCGGAGCCTATGGCATTCAAGGACTCGGCGCAACCCTTGTGGAGAGAATCGAGGGCGATTATTTTACCGTCGTGGGTCTTCCGATGTCGCTGCTTTCCGATATGCTCGAACGTTTTTCTGTGGCTGTTTTTTGAGAGGGTGTCATGATATAATGGATGCTCGAACAAAGACTATATGAAAGAGGGGAATGCATGGAATCGCTCAATTATACATTGCGCGATGTCCCAAACGAAGAACGACCTAGAGAACGCATGATACAGTATGGGGCTCAAGCATTAAGCAACGCGGAGCTGCTTGCGATTTTGCTCAGAACGGGCACGTTTCAGGAATCGGCCGTCCATGTCGCGCATCGGTTATTGAAGGAAAGCGGCGGGCTGAGGAGCCTGACCGACATGAGCATCGAGCAGTTTACCCAAATCAAAGGGATCGGCGCGGCCAAAGCGCTGCAGATTCAAGCGGGCATCGAGCTGGGCCGCAGGCTTGCCCGAAGCGCCATGAACGAAACGGTTACGATTCGATCTCCGCAGGATGTGGCGTCACTTTTGATGGAGGACATGCGTTATTTGCAAAAAGAGCATTTTGTTTGTCTGTTTCTGAATACCAAAAATCATGTGATCGGTCAGGAGACCGTATCGATGGGCAGTCTGAATGCGTCCATCGTTCATCCCCGCGAGGTGTTCCGCGCAGCCATTAAGCGCAGCAGCGCTTCCATTGTTTGCGCTCATAATCACCCGAGCGGCGATCCGACTCCGAGTCCGGAAGATGTCCAAATTACGAAGCGGCTTGTGCAAGCAGGCGACATCGTAGGGATCGATGTGCTGGATCACATCGTGATCGGCGATCAACGCTTCGTAAGTTTGAAGGAGCTTGGATTGATGTAATATAATAAGTAAGGCTTCTTGATCAAAGACGATTCGGCAAAGCTGCACGGAGGTTGCGGCGGGGGCTTTTCTGAAAGCATCAGAAAGCGAATCCCTCCGAATCTTCTTTTGACGGTCAGAGGTTTATAATGCCAAATCACGGAATTGGATGGGCTTATGTTGGGAATGACGCTTCATACTTAAGGCGGTACCTGAAATAAGCGGCTGAAAATCCGTTTTTTTAATCAAAATTGAAAACTAATTCCGCGGAATGCGCGTCTTTTAATAGAGAAGGGAGCACCAACCATGTTCGGAGGATTTACAAAAGATCTGGGGATTGACCTGGGGACGGCCAACACATTGGTTTATGTCAAAGGCAAAGGTATCGTCGTTCGCGAGCCTTCCGTCGTTGCACTTCGCACCGATACGAAAACCATCGAAGCGGTAGGCAACGACGCAAAGAAAATGATCGGGCGCACACCGGGCAACATTCGGGCCATCCGTCCGATGAAAGACGGTGTGATTGCCGATTTTGACACAACGGCGACGATGATCAAATATTTTATACGTCAAGCGCAAAAGCAGCGCTTTTTGTTTCAGCGTCACCCCAGCGTGATGGTGTGTGTTCCGTCCGGGATCACTGCAGTGGAAAAACGCGCGGTGGAGGATGCGACGCGGCAGGCCGGGGCCCGGGACGCCTATACGATCGAGGAGCCGTTCGCAGCGGCGATCGGCGCCGATTTGCCGGTATGGGAGCCGACCGGCAGCATGGTGGTCGATATTGGCGGCGGTACGACCGAGGTGGCCGTCATTTCCCTCGGAGGTATTGTCACAAGCCGTTCCATTCGTGTAGCCGGCGATGAGATGGACGAGGCGATTATTCAATATATCAAACGCACCTACAATTTGATGATCGGTGAGAGGACGTCGGAGCAAATCAAGGTGGAGATCGGTTCCGCGCTGCCGTTGGACCCGCCGCAGAGATTTGAAATCCGGGGCCGGGATCTGGTGACGGGGCTGCCCAAAACGATGTCCGTGACCTCGGATGAAATTACCGAAGCTCTTGCAGATACGGTGAACAGCATTGTGGATGCCGTAAAGATAACCCTTGAGAAATGTCCTCCGGAGCTTGCGGCCGACATCATGGATCGGGGTATTGTGCTCACGGGCGGCGGAGGCTTGCTTCGCAATCTGGACAAGCTGCTTTCCCGTGAAACGGGGATGCCTGTGCTGGTGGCCGACAATCCGCTCGATTGCGTTGCGATCGGCACAGGGAGAGCGCTTGACAACATTCACTTGTTCAAGACGAGGTCCGGTCCTGCCGTCAAAGCCCGGCGTTAAAAATTACAGCCTCTCGTATTGGAAGGTGTAAGCATTGAGATTAATGGGGAATAAGAGGCTGCTCTTGCTGATGCTGGGCCTGATTTGCTTTATTGTGCTGATGGGTCTTACGTCCGGGCAGCGAAATTATAATACATGGCCGGAAAAGTTTCTGAAGGATACCATTTCTTGGACCCAGGGACTGGTGTACAAGCCTGTCGGCGCCATCGTCGGGTTTTTTCAAAATATCGGACAGCTGCGTACTATCTATGAAGAAAATCAGGTGCTGCGTCAGACGTTGACCAAGTATGCCCGCGATACGACCCGATTGAACGACCTCGAGCAGCAGAACAAACGGCTGCAGGATGCTCTGGGTTTTACCGAACGGCAGAAGCAAATGAACGATTATAAATTCCGGATAGCCGAGGTCGTTTATTTCAATCAGGGCAATAAGATGATGACGGTCAATCTGGGCGAAAAGGACGGAATCCGGCCCAATATGGCCGTCATGTCGGTGGAGGGCCTGATCGGAAGGGTGGTCGGCGTATCTTCTTTTTATTCCGACGTACAGCTGCTTACCGGAATTGACGACAAAGCGGCGCTGGAGTCCAAAGCGATCTCCGTAACGGTGAAGGGCAAGGAGAACGAATCGTTCGGCTTCATTGAGACGTTCGATTCTGATTCGCAGACGCTGCTGATGACCAAGATTGATCCGAAGGATCCGATTCAGCCCGGCGATACGGTCATTACTTCGGGAAGAGGTCTGGTATTCCCGAGCGGCATCGAAGTAGGAAAGGTGGTCGAGAAAAAGCAAGGCGAATTCGGCATCACCTACGTGGCCAACATTCAGCCTTTCGCTTCGTTTAACCATCTTCGCGAAGTGTTCGTCGTAGAAGTGCCCGAGCTGGGTGAGTCGTCATGAATCATACGAAGCTTTGGTTGATTTTGGGCGGTCTGTTTTTACTTGAGAGCAGCCTGGTGCCTTGGTTGATTCCAACAGCCTGGCAAACGAAGGTATATGTCGTTCCGCACCTCCTGCTGGTCATTGTTCTATATATCGGGCTGTATGTTCATCGTCATACGGCACTTATGTTCGGACTTATTTTCGGTATGCTGCAGGATTTCATTCATTATTCACCCATGCTCGGCCCGGTTTCGTTCGGACTTGGTCTCTCCGGTTATTTGGCCGGTCTCCTGCAGGGCCGGGTGTATTCCAGCATCGTGATCAGCATGCTTGTGATCGGTATGGGAAATTTGTTTTACGATTCGGTCATATTCGGTTTGTATCGTTTGTTTCGCGTTATTCATACGGAGTTCCAGTGGGTATTCTTTTATCAAATGCTGCCGAGCATGCTGATTAACCTGCTGTTTGCGCTTGCTGTTTATGTTCCGATGCGGAAGCTGTTTGAGGGACTTTCTTTAAAGCAGAGGAAAGAAGAATAATTTTCTGTGGAGGAGCAGGAGAACGCCGTCGCCAAGCCGAATTGTATAGGCTTAGGGGGTAAGAGCGGTTATGTCTGCAAATAAGCATCATGTGACGATAAAAGGCGTAAAAGACGGACTCGTATTTTTGCTTGACGATACCTGCGAGTTCTCTGATGTCCTAGCGGAATTAAAACACAAGCTGGAAAAAACGCATCAACAGATTTTGACCGGGCCGATCATTCATGTGCATGTGAAGCTGGGAAGCCGCGCGGTAACGGAAGAGCAGAAAGAACAGGTACGCAGCATCATCAGCTGCAGAGGCAACCTGCTGGTCCAATCGGTCGAAACGCAGGACCCGTCGCTGGAAAGAACGGAACCGGACCCGGGGAACGTCAAATTGGTAAGGGGAATGGTACGATCGGGACAGACGCTTTCGCATGAAGGGAATATTTTATTCTTAGGAGACGTGAACCCGGGCGGAACCATTCTCAGCTCGGGAAGCATCTATATTATGGGCTCGCTGCGCGGTATGGCGCATGCGGGCGTGGACGGGGATGAGAAGGCTGTCATCGCAGCTTCTCATATGCGGCCTACGCAGCTTAGAATTGCAGGAATTATCAGCCGTCCCCCGGATGAGTGGGATCTTAGCGACAGCTTCGATACTTATATGGAGTTCGCTTATGTAAAAGACGGTAAAATGGAGATCGACAAAATCCATCACTTGTACAAGTTTGGGTTATTTGGGCGCACTTGAAGGATAAGGAGAGGAACCTATGGGAGACGCAATCGTCATTACTTCAGGCAAGGGGGGCGTTGGCAAAACGACGACGTCCGCCAATATCGGGACGGCTTTGGCGCTGCAGGGGAAGAAGGTCGTGATGGTGGATACGGACATCGGTCTCCGCAACCTCGATGTGGTCATGGGTCTCGAAAACCGGATCATTTATGATTTGATCGACGTGGCCGAAGGCCGTTGCCGTCTGCCGCAAGCTTTGGTGAAAGACAAGCGGTTTGACGAGCTTTATATGCTGCCTGCGGCACAGACAAAGGACAAGCATGCGGTATCACCCGACGCGGTGAGACAAATTGTACTGGAGCTCAAACGCGATTTCGATTATGTGATTATCGACTGTCCGGCAGGTATCGAGCAGGGCTTCAAGAACGCAGTGGCAGGGGCCGACAAAGCGATCGTCGTGACTACGCCGGAAAACGCCGCCGTACGGGACGCAGACCGGATTATCGGGCTGCTTGAGAAAGAGCCGAATGTGGAGTCGCCGAAGCTCGTCATCAACCGGATTCGCCCGAACATGGTCAAAAAAGGGGAAATGCTCGATATCGATGAGATCTGTTCCGTGCTGGCCATCGACCTGTTGGGCATCGTGCCTGACGATGAATATGTCATTAAAACGGCGAATATCGGAGAGCCTACGGTCATGAACCCGAACTCGCGCGCCGCTATTGCCTACCGGAACATTGCACGCCGTATTCTTGGAGATTCCGTTCCGCTGATGCCTATGGAAGAAAAAACCGGTGTCTTCACTCGAATGAAAAAGTTTCTTGGGATAGGATGACGCAAGGTGCTGCACAAACTAAAAAAAATCGACTTCACCATCGTGCTTATCCTTATTTCTTTCATGGTGATCAGTACGCTTCTGCTTTATAGCGCGACGAGATATAATCACTCCGAAGTATTTGACCCTGTGAAGCTGACGGTGATCTATATTATTTCGCTTACCGCCTTTTTCGTTACGACCCTTTTGGATTACAGAGTGTTGGCGAAAATCTGGTATTATTTATATGGTATCGGAATTTTTCTGTTGGTTGCCGTTTATTTCTTCGGCGCCAGAATTAACGGAGCAAGAGGCTGGTTCAAGCTGCCGTTTGGACTTGATTTTCAGCCGGTCGAGCTCGTGAAGATCATTTTGATCATTAGTTTAGCGGCTTTTATGGCTCGCAACAAGGGGGAGACGCTGGGATTGACTCAGGATGTCCTCCCGATCCTCCTGCTCGGCATACTGCCCATTGGCTTGGTCGTCATTCAGCCGGACCTGGGTAATGCGATAATATTGGGCGTCATCCTGCTTGGCATGATTTGGATCGGCAACATCCGTTGGACGCACGGTGTTATTGGCGGGGGCTTGATTGTCGGGTTCGCTTATCTGTTTTTATATTTATTCAAGCTGTACCACGATCCCCTGAAGGAATTCCTTGTGGCCAAAGGCATATCCACGCACTGGATGCCAAGGATTCTTACCTTAATCGATCCTTCCGCCGCGACCAACGATGCGAAATATCATGTGGACAATGCGATTCGCGCCATTGGCTCCGGATCCTTGCTAGGGGAAAGCTATCTGCAGGGAACATCCATCCACAGCGGGTTTATTCCCGTTGCCTATACGGATTCCATCTTTGTAGTGGTAGGAGAAGAGTTCGGTTTTGTCGGCTCTTCGATTTTGCTGCTTATGTATTTTGTCCTGATTTACCGCATGATTCTGATTTCTCTTTATTGTAATAATTATACCGGCTCATACATGATTATCGGCATTGTCTCCATGCTGGTCTATCAAGTGTTCCAGAATGTCGGAATGATGATCGGCATTATGCCGCTCACGGGAATTACGCTTCCCTTCATCAGCTACGGAGGCACCTCGCTGCTGATTAATATGGTCGCGATGGGATTGGTGATGAGCGTCCGTCTGCATGACGATAAACTGCTCGATGAGGAATGATGCGGCATCGGCAAATTCGGAAGTAAAGGGACTTTGCGGCAAGTGGTCCGCCAAGTCCTTTTGGCATGCCGTCATCATCGCTAATTCTAAAAGCAGGGTGGGGAGCCGTGTTCACGGCGCCTCATCCTTTTTCATTATAGGGTGCGGAAAAGGACCGCAAACCTTCTTGCTGCCGAGTGCCGTTGGAACTCGTATATTTGCGGGTACAAGCTCATAGGATGGAATAGGCAAGCTCTTGCGGCAAGGGGGAGTATTGGGATGGAGACGAGGAAAAACGTTCGCGAGCGGCGGATGGAAAAAATCCGTAAGCTTCAGGAAGGCGGTCCGCGCCGTAGGTATGGGGGGCCGGAACCTTCTCATATGGAATTTCCGGCTGAGAGGAGCTTAAATGGGCCGGAAATGGATTGGGGCAGGGCGATAGAACATCGGCATGATCCCGAGGTGGAATGGAAGCGCAAGCTGCAGCGGGAGTGGTCGCGGTATGAGCATTCCTACGATGAAAACGGCGGAGGCCCGTCAGAGCCTCGGACAAACCGTTTGGCCGTCCGAATCATGCTGAGCGGTGTTTTATTTGCTTTGGTGTGGGGCATGTTTCAAGTGGAGCACCCGTTGGCTAATAAAGGAAAAGAAGTGGTAACGGGCGCGCTGACGGAGTCGTTCGACACAGCCTTCCTCTCCGCTTGGTATGAGGTTACGTTCGGCAGCGTACCGTCCTTCCTGCCCGTATTCGATTCGTCAAAGCATCAGGATGCGCAGAAAGTGTCCGCTGGCTCCAGACATTATTTCCCTCCTGTCCAGGGGAAATTGATCGCTGCCTTTACTCCCGTTCAAGGAGGAGTACTTGTAGAGGCAAAGACGGGAACCCCGGTATCGGCTCTGGACACGGGGCTCGTTACCTTTGCGGGGCTGAGGGAGGATACGGGGTTTACGGTCGTTCTTCGCCACTCGTCAGGCATGGAATCGGTCTATGGGCAGCTGGAGCAGGGGAAAGTGAAAGTCGGGGATTGGATCAAAGGGGGAGAAACGATCGGAACGGTATCCCCGCCGCGGCAAGGACAATCGTCCGGATCGCTTTATTTTGCCGTTTCAAAAGACGGCAATCCTGTCGATCCGACGGACGTGGTCCCTTTTGATTAGGGGAAAAAGGCTGTCCTGGAATGTCTGGTACGGGGTCAAATACCGTTTTCACCCGCTCTTTTCCATCATGCTGCTGATCTCCGTGCTGACGGGATATTTTATCGAAACAGTTACCTTATTCGGCATCGTATTTATTCATGAAATGGGCCATGTCGTTGCCGCCAAAAGCTTCGGCTGGCGTGTGAAGGAAGTACAGCTTCTGCCTTTCGGCGGGGTGGCGGTAGTAGAGGAGCCGGGCGGCGTACCCGCCGTCCAGGATCTGGTTGTTGCCTTGGCCGGACCTCTGCAGAACCTTTGGATGATGCTGGTCGCGGTTGTGCTTACGGCTTATGGCCTGCTCCCGGCGGAATGGGGAGCCTATTTTGTCAAAGCGAATCTGCTTATTGCGCTTTTTAATCTTCTGCCGGTGCTGCCGCTGGACGGCGGGAAGGTCATGCAGACACTGGTCGGATTATGGCTGCCCTACCAAAAGACGCTGCAGGTTGCCGCCGTAGCCAGCCTGCTTCTCAGTGTTCTGCTGATCGCTGCATCCGCCTTTCATTTGTCGACGGAGCAGGGCGGCATTCAGCTCAATTGGCTGATGATTGGTTTATTTTTATGCTTCTCGAATTGGTACGAGTTACGGGGACTTCCTTACCGGTTCATGCGTTTTTTGGTTCACAGGGAGTCACGGCTCAAAAAAGCATGGGTGCAGGGGGCCCCCGCCGGACCGATTGTGGTTCACGGCCGGCGCAAAGTGGCGGACGTGGTGCGGTTGTTTATGCGGGATCGCTATCATTTGATTTATGTGCTTGACGATCACGGGTATATCAGCCATGTTTTACCCGAACGTACGCTGCTCGATTCTTATTTTGACGAGACAAAAAGAGGAAGGGCGGTTTCCGAGCTTTTCGTCTGAGGAATATGGTACAATAAGGCCGAGGTGTTGCTGGACATGAAACGGATATGGGTCAATAGCGATGATGAGCATACCGAGGTCGCCGTTCTGGAGAGCGGCAAGCTGATGGAATATTATAAAGGAAAGCGGAATCAGGGCCAGCTGGCCGGCAACATTTATATCGGGCTGGTCGTCCGGGTGCTGCAGGGCATGCAGTCGGCCTTTGTCGATGTCGGCCTTGAGAAGAACGGATTCCTGTATATCGACGATGTATTGCCGGCCCATATGGACAGGCAGCCGAAGGAAAAGCCGTCCATTCATGATTTGGTCAAGGAAGGACAGCAAATTATGGTACAAGTCGTCAAGGAACCTGTCGGAAATAAAGGTGCCAAGGTGACGACGCACTATTCCATCCCGGGCCGTTACGGGGTGTACATGCCGCATGCCGATTATATCGGCGTCTCACGCAAGATTGAGAACCCGGCGGACAGGGACCGGCTGAAACGGATAGCGGAGCGGCATTTACAACCTGGCGAAGGCTTTGTCGTACGGACGGCGGCTCTCAGGGAATCGGAAGAAGCGCTTGCCGCCGATCTGATCGAGCTGCGCGGACGCTACCGCCAGCTGGAGGAAGCCGCCAAGCTGGACGCGCCGGCGCCGCGTTTGCTATACAGCGATTTGGAGATGCTTCCCAGACTCATTCGCGATTTGTTCCGGGACGATGTTCAGGAGCTCATTGTGACCTCCGAACGAACGCTGCAGGAAATTCGCGGACTGATTCCCGCTGGTTCTTCAGGGCTTGCGGAAAGAGTGAAGCTGCAGTCAGCAACGGATCGGTCCATCGGGGAATCGGTTGCCAGGCAGCTGGAGAACGGGTTGAAACGCAAGGTATGGCTGGATAACGGGGGGTATTTGATTATAGACCGGACAGAAGCGCTGACCGTATTTGATGTGAATACGGGGAAATATACCGGAACGATCGATTTGGAGCGCACGGTGTTCGATACGAACATGGAGGCGGCGCGGGAAATTGCCCGGCTCCTGCGGCTGAGAGATATCGGGGGACTGATCATCATTGATTTTATCGATATGGAAACGGACGATTACCGGCAAGCGGTGCTTGAAGAGCTCATTCGGGAAACGAGGAAGGACCGCACCAAAACGGTGGTTGTCGGCTGGACTAGGCTTGGTCTTGTTGAACTGACTCGCAAAAAGGTCCGCGACAGCATGGAAACGACAGCGCCGGAGCCGTGTTCGGCTTGCGGCGGCAGCGGCTTTGCCGATTTCATAAAATAGGCGTTGCATTGAAAGACCGTTATGTGATAAGATATTTTAGTGTGTTGCTATAGCATGCTGTAACCGCGCGAAGCGGGTCATGAAGCATAAGGCCTTAAAGGTCTTATCACCTGGCTTTAGGCGAGTCTGAGACATGGGGAGGTGCAACAATGTACGCAATTATTGAAACAGGTGGAAAGCAGTACAAGGTTCAGGAAGGCGATGTTGTATACGTCGAGAAGCTGAACGCAGGCGAAGGCGAAGCGGTGAAATTTGACCGTGTGCTGGCCGTTTCCAAAGATAGCGGTTTGGTGGTTGGCGCTCCGCTGGTTTCCGGCGCTTCGGTTTCCGGGAAAGTGGAGAAGCACGGCAAAGGCGAGAAAATCATCGTTTACAAGTATAAAGCGAAGAAAAACTATCGCCGCAAGCAAGGTCATCGTCAACCTTACACGAAAGTTGTCATCGAGAAGATCGAGGCGTAAGAAACCGTGATTCGGATCGAGATTTATCGTGGACAGGACGGACGGATCGAACGCTTTAGCGTGGAAGGTCATGCAGAGTATGACGAACCCGGTAAGGATATTGTCTGTGCCGGTGTCTCTGCCGTTACTGTCGGGGCGGTAAATGCCGTTGAAGCTTTAACGGGACACGTGCTGGGCACCGATATGGAGCATGGTTTGCTTCTGGTGACCATTCCCAAAGAGCTGGAAGCGGAAATTGACGCAAAGATGCAGCTACTGCTGGAAGGTATGGTAGTCATGCTGCAAACCATAGAACAATCGTATGGCGCATATATAGCAATAACATATCATTGAAGTAAGGAGGTAGTCAGACATGTTGCAATTAAATCTTCAGTTGTTCGCATCCAAGAAGGGTGTAGGTTCCACGAAGAACGGCCGTGACAGTATTGCGAAGCGTCTTGGCGTGAAGCGTGCCGACGGGCAAAAGGTAACGGCAGGCAGCATCCTGGTGCGTCAACGCGGAACGAAAATTCACCCGGGCAACAATGTGGGTATCGGCTCCGACGATACGCTTTTTGCAAAGGTTGAAGGCATTGTGAAATTCGAGCGTTATGGCCGCGACCGCAAGAAAGTGAGCGTCTACCCTGTGACGACTGCTCCGGTAGCCGCCGCGGTAGAAGTGTAAATTACCCGTCAACGACCAAAACCCTGGCGATCGATGTTCGCCGGGGTTTTTCTGCTTCTGAAACGGATTTGTTGCCGGGGACTGAGTCGTCGGATGAAGGTCCGGTTTGAACGGTTTGGACAATAGGATGAGTTTTGATGGCCGAAATGATATACTGTATGGATGAAGGATGAACCGGAAACGGAGAGATAAAGGCATGACATTGGAACCTCAAGGCCGTACCTCTATAACCGATCCCTTGAATGACGATCCGGACCAGCGTATACTTCGTTTGTTTAACCACTACCGTCACGATTGGATGAACGATATTCAAATTCTCATGGGATACGTGCAGTTAAAAAAGTATGATAAATTATCACCGTTAATGGAGAAAATAAAAGCGAAAGTACAACAGGAAAGCTATATTTCCAAGCTGGGAATTCCCCATCTGATCCTGCATCTGCTGACGTTTCAAGCCGAGGTGAAGGAGCTTGCGCTTGACATCCGGTTAGAAGAAGAAGTTCACCTTTCGGAGTTGGAGCATCCGGAGGCATCCGCCGAAGAGATTATTGCGGTGCTTGATGCATTTAAAGAAGAGGCGACAGTTTCAATGGAAGATGAAAGCTTTCTTGTTCTTCGTCTAAGCCGCGAAGGGCAGCGGCTGCTGCTGACGGCTGTATATGAAGGAGCTTACATCAATGAGCGCATAGCACAAAAGGAAGCGCAGCTAAACGCCAAGCGGCTGGCTGAAGGCGGTTCAAAGCTCGAGGCGCAAAATGGGGAACGTAAGATCGTATGGAAGCTTTATTGGACCTACGCGGATGTGATACATAAAGAGGGTGACTGTGATGTTTGTTGATAAGGCCAAGATTTATGTGAAGGGCGGCGACGGAGGCGACGGCTTGGTTGCTTTCCGGAGGGAAAAGTACGTTCCGGAAGGCGGTCCCGCAGGAGGCGACGGAGGCGACGGAGGCGACGTCATTTTTCGTGTTGATGAGGGACTTCGTACCTTGGTTGATTTTCGCTATCAAAAGCATTTTAAAGCGCAGCGCGGCGAAAAAGGCCGCAACAAAAGCCAGCACGGAGCGAATGCGGAGGATCTGATTGTACGAGTGCCTCCGGGCACCGTTGTTATCGATGATGATACGCAGGAAATCATCGCCGATCTGACGCGGCACAACCAAGAGGTCGTTGTTGCCAAAGGAGGACGCGGCGGCCGTGGGAATACCCGCTTTGCGACGGCGAACAATACGGCTCCCGAAATCGCTGAGAACGGTGAGGAAGGCGAAGAGCGCTGGGTGGTGCTGGAGCTCAAGGTAATGGCCGACGTGGGCCTGGTAGGCTTTCCGAGCGTGGGGAAATCGACCCTGTTATCCGTTGTATCCGGGGCCAAGCCGAAGATCGGGGCTTACCATTTTACGACGCTTACGCCAAATTTGGGCGTTGTCGAGGTCGGGGACGGACGCAGCTTTGTGATGGCCGATCTTCCGGGCCTTATCGAAGGGGCGCACGAAGGCGTCGGCCTGGGGCACGAATTTTTGCGTCATGTCGAGCGCACCCGCATCATCGTCCATGTCGTGGATATGGCGGGTACGGAAGGTCGCGATCCTTTCGAGGATTGGGAAAAAATCAACGGTGAGCTGAAACTTTATAACGCCAAGCTGGAAGAACGCCCTCAGATCATTGCAGCCAATAAAATGGATATGCCCGGTGCGGAGGAGCATTTGGCCGAGTTTAAGCGGCGGCTTGCCGAAACGGGCCGTGATGTGACGATATGCCCGATCTCGGCTATAGCGAAAAGCGGTGTGCAGGAATTGCTGTATAAAGTGGCCGACCAGCTGGAAACGATTCCTGAAATGCCTCTGGTGGAAGAATTGGCTGACTTATCGGAACGTAAGGTATATCGGCTGGAAAGGGAAGAAGGGGAAGACTTTACCATTCGCCGGGATAACGAGGCTTTTGTTATTGAAAGTCCAAGTATAGAGAAACTGATCAAACGGACCAACTTCAGCACTCATGAATCCGTTATGCGATTTGCCCGTATTTTAAGAAAGAAAGGGATCGACGCAGCACTTCGCGAACGCGGCGCCAAGGATGGTCAAACGATCCGAATCGGTGATTATGAATTTGAGTTCGTGGAGCAGGAATAGGATGACCGATAGCGAACTTGCCGCCAACACCAATCTTTCATGTCACAAACATGTTAGGTTGGTGTTTTTTATTGTGAATAAACACGTACATTAATATTTAGAATTGAATCTAATGTTCGTCAATAAACAGAAATAAGTAGTAAAATATGAATCATTAAAATATTCATCAAGAAAAACATGAACTTTTTTTCGGGAAACCTATTGAACTTTCTGTTTTCCGATTGTATAGTATAACCATGTAATTAATCTTTACACAAACTAGACAAAAAGAGAGAAAACAAGGTAAAATTATGGGAGGTAGAGTGGAGTGGATCTAAAAAACTTTCGCAAGGCAGGTCATTTCCCAAGTTTATTGTCATCATTCCTCTATTTTGATGTCAGTTTTATGATTTGGGTTCTTTGCGGGGCGCTTTCGCTGTACATTACTAAGGATTTTAACCTGACGGATGCCCAGAAAGCGACAATGGTCGCCATTCCGACGCTCGGCGGCTCCCTGTTCCGGATTCCGATGGGGATTCTGGCCGATCGGATCGGCTCCCGGAAAGCAGGCATCATCGGGATGGTGCTGACGATCATTCCGCTTCTGTGGGGTTGGCTTGGCGGCACAAGCTTCAGCCAGCTGCAAGCTCTGGGCTTTCTTCTGGGTATTGCGGGAGCAAGCTTCGCCGTATCCCTCTCTCTGGCCAGCCGCTGGTATCCGCCGCAGTATCAAGGGCTTGCGATGGGAATCGCCGGAGCAGGCAACAGCGGTACGGCACTGGCAACCTTCTTTGGACCGCAGCTGGCGGCCTCGTACGGTTGGCACAACGTATTCGGAATGGCGATCATTCCGCTTGTTCTCGTACTGATCGCATTTACCCTGATGGCAAAGGACAGTCCGAATCAGCCGGAACCCAAAAAGCTTAAGGATTATTTAGCCGCCTTCAAATATGCCGACACCTGGTGGTTTTGCGTATTCTATGCCGTTACGTTCGGAGGATTCGTCGGATTTTCCAGTTATTTCAGCATTTTCTTTTACGATGTGTACGGGGATCAAACGGTACAGGGCGGAATTACCCGGGTGGAAGTCGGCTATCTTGTGACGATTACGGTCATTGCCGGCAGCTTCTTCCGGCCGATCGGAGGCTATATCGCCGACCGTATCGGCGGCATGCGCTTCATGCTGGGGTTGTATTCGGCCGTGGCGCTCTGCGCTTTCGCCATCTCGACAATGCCGGGCTCCTTTATGGTTATGCTGGTATTGACAAGTATTATGATGGCATGCCTGGGCATGGGCAACGGCTCGCTGTTCCAGATCGTGCCTCAACGCTTTCCTAAAGAAATCGGAGTGGTGACGGGGATCATAGGGGCAGCGGGCGGTTTGGGCGGATTCTTGCTGCCCAACAACATATTGGGTCCGTTAAAGCAGGCGACGGGAACACACGTGACCGGCTTTATCGTGGTGGCTTCCATCGTACTGGTCGTTACGCTTGTGTTTTACACGGTGACCCGCAGCTGGAGGAAGTCCTGGGCTACGACGGACTCGGGCGTCAATTTTTAATCGAAAGCTACTTAGGTGAACGATAAGGTGCGTGAAAGAACGATGAGCGAATTTCTGAGGCATTTTCAAAAGAGGCAGGCTGCTTTGGCATCCAGAGAAAAAACGGTCAAAACCGAATGCCCTTACTGCAGTGTGCAATGCACGATGAATCTGCATGAGGAAAAGTCGATCATGGTAAGCCGCTATTCGGTCACCCCGAACAAGGAGGATCCGGTTACGGACGGCAGGCTCTGCGTCAAGGGGTTGAACGCGCATGTGCATGCGACCCACGACCGGAGGCTGCGATACCCGATGATCCGGATCGGCGGTACGCTCAGTCCTGTATCTTGGGATCAGGCGCTGGAGAGGGTGAAAGCGGAAATCGAAGGCATAAGACAACAGTACGGTAACGATGCCATTGGCGTCTATGGCGGCGGTTCATTATCAAATGAAGAAAGCTATTTGCTGGGGAAATTCGCGCGGGTCGCATTGCAGACCAAATATATCGATTACAACGGCCGCTTCTGCATGTCGGCGGCCGCCGGGGCGTCGAACCTCACCTTTGGTGTGGATCGCGGGCTGACGAATCCGCTGTCGGAGGTGCCGTTAGCCAAATGCATTATTCTGGCGGGCACGAACATTGCCGAATGCCAACCGACGATTATGCCGTATTTTCGCAAGGCAAGGCAGGAGGGCTGTAAAATCATCGTGATCGATCCGCGGGAAACGGCAACCTGCTCCATTGCGGATCTTCATCTCAAGATCAAACCCGGCTACGATGCGGCCCTTGTGAACGGGCTGCTCAAGGTCATTGTGGAGGAAGGGTATGTCGATCATGCTTTTGTAAAGGAGCGGACGAACGGGTTTGCGGAGCTCGCGGATCATTTGATGCAGGTTTCCCTGGACGAGGTTGCCGAGCTTACCGGGATTCCTTCCCGGCTGATTGTCGAAGCGGCCCGGATGTACGGGCAGGCGGAGACGGGGATGGTTTTCACGGCGCGGGGCGTAGAGCAGCATGCCAGCGGAGTCGCCAACGTCAGAAATTTCCTCAACCTGGTGCTGCTGACGGGAAAAATCGGAAAGCCCGGCTGCGGGTATGGAGCGATTACAGGTCAGGCCAACGGACAAGGAGGACGCGAGCATGGTCAGAAGGCGGACCAGCTTCCGGGCTACCGCATGATAGAAAATCCCGAACACCGGGCTTACATTGCCAAGGTTTGGGGAATCCCGGAAGAAGAGCTGCCCCGTCAAGGGGTGTCCGCCTATGAAATGATGGAGGCGATTGACCGGGGAGAGATCAAGGGCCTGATTGTTCTTGCGTCCAATCCGGTCGTATCGAATCCGAACAGTCATTTGGTCGAACGGGCGCTGAAAAAGCTCAAATTTTTGCTTGTTATCGATCTGTTCGAAACGGAAACGGCAAGGCATGCGCATATGCTGCTGCCGGGTTCTTCCTATCTGGAGGATGAAGGCACCATCACACAGTTGGAGGGCAGGGTCATGGTGCGTCGGGCGATCAGGCCGCTGCCCGGCGAAGCGCGGCTGGATTGGAAAATTCTTTGTGACATCGCGGAGGTTCTCGGTAAGGGGCCATATTTCCGGTACGCAAGTGTCGAGGATATTTTTAACGAGCTGAGACTGGCCTCCAAAGGAGGAAAAGCGGATTATTACGGGATGACCTACGATCGGATCGAGAAGGAAAGCGGGATATTCTGGCCGTGTCCGGAGAAAGCGCATCCGGGGACGCCCCGGTTGTTCGAACGGCGCTTTGCACATGAAGACGGCCGGGCGCGGCTTGCACCCATAGCGCATCAGAGCCCGAAAGAACCAGCCAGCAGAAAATATCCTTTTCTGCTGACGACAGGCCGGGTGCTGCAGCATTATTTATCCGGTGTACAGACCCGCAGCACGCCGGAGCTGAACTCCAGATATCCCGAGCCGCTGCTGGAGATTCATCCCCAAACGGCGGGGGAGATCGGACTGATCAATGGCGGCCATGCCAAGGTAGCCTCGAAGCGGGGGGAGATCCGGCTCAAAGTGAAATATTCCGCCAAAATCCGTCAGGACACCGTGTTTGTCGCTTTTCATTGGGGTGATGATCTGAGCATTAATCGGCTGACTAATCCGGCGCTTGATCCGGCCTGCCGCATGCCGGAGTTCAAAGTATGCGCGGTAAACATTATGCCGGGTTAATTTGTAGGCGCGTCTTCACGCGCTCTTTTCCATTTTTGTTTAGACTTTCCCGGGGGAGGAGACCATCATGAAGCAATGGATTAAAACGGTAGGCACCGGAAAAACGGGTTCAAGGCATTTAACCTACGACGAGGCGGTAGCCGCCGCTCATGCCATCGCCCGCGGCGAGTCTACGGATGCGCAAACGGCGGCCTTCCTGATGGCCATGCGGATGAAGGGCGAGGCGGATGAGGAGATGATGGGTTTCATCGATGTGTTTCGCAAATATTCCCTGCCGTACCGTTCTTTTTCGCATTCGTTGAACTGTGCCGGACCTTACGATGGAAGGGTGTACTTTCCCGTGACGATCCCTGTCAGTCTGCTGCTGGCATCCGTCGGGTTCCCGCAGGTGCTGCACGGCAGCGATTCACTCCCTCCGAAGCTCGGGCAATCGTTGAAAGAGCTTCTTGAAGGCTTGGGGATTCGGGTCGGTCTGCAGGCGAAGGAGTGGGAAATGATCTTTATGAGCATCAATATCGGATTTATATGGACCGACCTGATCTGTCCGCCCTTTGGCCGCGTAAGGCATGTGAGGGAGCAGATGGGGCTCAGAACCTTTTTCAATACAGTGGAGAAAGTGATCAATCCGGTGCATTCGCTTAATATCATTATCGGAGTCAATCATAAGACGGCGATTGATCATCTGATCCATCTGCTGCCGAAATCGGGCTTCGAGACCGCCTACATTGTGCAAGGTATGGAGGGATCCGAGGATTTGCCCATCTACAAGAACAGCTCCATCCGTAAAGTAACGCCTTGGGGCGATGAAGCGAGCACGATCGATCCGGCCACCTTCGGCTTTCACGGGGTCCCGCTTGAAAAATGCGGCAAAGAGCGGCAGCTTCAGCTGTTGACCCGAATCGTACAAGGAGACGATTCCCCGGAAATTGCCAATGAGCGGGATCATGTGATCTTTAATGCCGGACTTCGTTTGTATTGGTTCGATAAGGTGGGATCGTATGAGGAAGGCTTTCAGCTCGCACGATCGCTGCTGCAGCGCAAGGAAGCGCAGAAGCTGCTGGACAAATGGCGCGATTTAAGCAGCCGAAGCGACTATGGAGGACGGCTTCAGGCGAACGGATGAATAAAGTGAATCGGACGCTGTAGTGCTTGATTTGCCGGGCCTGCGGCCCGGCTTTGTCAAGAGGCTTACACTACGGCAAGCCAAGCCCGGCCGTTTCGGAAGCGCACCTCCACCGGCATCTCGTAGAAGTCGGATAACGTATCGTCGGTAAGCAGCTTCCCGGTTTCTCCAGCTGCGAACATCTCACCGCGGCGCAGCAGGAGGACGTGGGTGAAGACGGGCAGAATTTCCTCCGTATGATGCGTGACATAGAGCATGGTAGGGGCATCAGGCCGCTCCGCCAGGCCCGCAATGCTCGACAGTAGCTGCTCCCGTGCAAAGAGATCGAGTCCGTTGCAGGGTTCGTCGAGAATCAGCAGCCGTGGATTGGCCATCAATGCACGGGCGATCAACAGCTTCTGCTTCTCCCCTTGGGAGCACGTTTGGTATGTCCGGTCCCACAGATGGGAGCAGCCCAGCCGCTTCATCAGCTCCGAGGCTTGTTCATAGTCCTTCTCGTCGGGTTTATCGTATAAACCGATGGTGGCGTATTTGCCGCTCAGTACAACGACCTGCGCTTTATCGCTGGCGTATAGTTTTTCCTGGAGCGAGGAACTGACCCAGCCGATCGATTTGCGCATCTCCCGCAGATCGACGGACCCGTACGTTTCCCCAAGAACGCTAATGACGCCTGTGGTTGGCCACAAATAGCCTGTAATCATATTCAGCAGCGTTGTTTTACCGGAGCCGTTGAGCCCGAGCAAAGCCCAATGCTCTCCTTTGCGGACCTTCCATTCGATGCCGCTCAGCAGCGTTTTGTCGTCCCGGCGGTAGCTGAGATTTTTCACTTCAATCGTATAGGCCGTATTCACAACTGTTTTTCTCCTCTCTTCTTGTCCGATGTTCTCCCTCAAGCGCTTTTACTTTATTCAAGCAGCGGCCGGGCTCTTTTTCAAGCCGCCGCCTGCTCACACCTGCTGCGGGTCCGCCAGTTCGGTCCAGTGAACCGTTGCCTTTCCGTCTCCGTCATAACCGGCCGTTCCAACCCACACATGACGGCTTGGACCCCGTTCTAAATAATGCTCCAGCAAACGATGAAAAATAAAAGGGATTTCGCGGTTCAGCACCTGTTCGCGGGGGATCCAATGGAGCTCCCCTTCTTCCGTCAGGCCCACGTCGCGCCGCAGGGCGCTGGCTGTATAAATAAACTGCTGCCGGACCTCCTTCTGGTTCAGCCGAATCAGGATGTACTGCAGCCTGAGGTCGGCGATATCTTCGGGAAGCAGTCCCGTCTCCTCGTGAATTTCTCTGAGGATGGCGGCTTGAGGGTCATTGATTTCCTCCGGCTCCAAATGTCCTCCGACTGCGGCCCACAGACCTGGTGAAAGGGTGCGTGTCAGTGACCTTTTCATCATCAGCAAATCATTATCGTGAAAAAGAAGCGCAGTAGCGATCATGCGGGCTCGAATCAATCCGGCTCTCTCCTTTTGGCGCATTTATGCTTCTTTACCAATTTATCATATTTTACATGGGAAAGCCTATTGCCCGAACACTGCTTTTTACGTTATAATGTCCACTAGGTAAAAACAATCGTCTTTATAGAGAGGACTGTTACCGTGCCGGACAAACATGTCGCAGAGGAAAAGACGGATGGCGTCGAGCGTTATTTCTTGGTGCGCGAGGATATTTTGCCGGAGGCGCTGATCAAGACGGTGCAAGCCAAGGAGCTTCTGGCCCGCGGAGAAGTGAAGACGATTCACGAAGCGGTGGAGCAGGTCGAGCTGAGCCGGAGCGCCTTCTATAAATACAAGGATGGCATTTACCCGTTAAGCAAGCTCGACCGTGAGCGGATCGTCACGATCTCCATGGATTTGGAACACCGTTCGGGTATTTTGTCCCGGGTTCTTGCCCTAATTGCGGGACTCGAGGGCAATGTGCTGACGATTCACCAGACGATTCCGCTTCAAGGAGTGGCCAATGTGGTCATTTCCGTGGAAACGTCCATGATGGGCGAGAATGTCGCTTTTCTGCTTGACAAGCTGCGGAGCCAGGAAGGCGTCAGCCGCGCCGCGGTTGTCGGGCAGGGCTAATGATAAGGAGGAAGCGTATGAAACCGATCAAAGTAGGATTACTTGGTCTCGGTACCGTAGGAACCGGGGTCGTTCGCATTGTAGAAAACCATCAGCACGATCTGCTCAGCCAGTCAGGGTCTCCGATTGAAATCGCCAAAATATTGGTGCAGAATAAAAACAAGACCCGCAATATCAGCGTGTCTTCGGATATACTGACGGAAAATCCGTGGGATGTGGTCGAAAACCCGGAAATCGACGTCATTGTTGAAGTCATGGGCGGCATTGAGCTGTCGAAGAAGCTTATTCTGACCGCCCTTGATCATGGCAAGCATATCGTTACGGCCAATAAGGATTTGATGGCGCTGCACGGGCCGGAGATCTTGGCGAGGGCGGCGGAAAAACGATGCGACGTGTTCTATGAAGCGAGCGTAGCCGGAGGCATTCCGATTATCCGTACGCTGGTCGAGGGCTTTACGTCCGACCGGATTACGAAGATCATGGGAATTGTCAACGGTACGACCAACTATATTTTGACGAAAATGAGCCAGGAAGGCGTGGCTTATGAGGATGTGCTTAAGGAGGCACAGCAGCTCGGGTATGCCGAGGCTGACCCGACCTCCGACGTGGAAGGATTCGATGCCGCAAGGAAAATGACCATTCTGAGCACACTCGGCTTCCGGGCGAACGTGGCGCTCTCCGATGTAGAAGTAAGAGGCATTTCGAAGGTAAGCAAGGAAGATATTGCCTATGGCAAGCGTCTCGGTTATGAAGTGAAGCTGCTCGGCATTGCCGAGCGTCAGGACGACGCTATCAGCATCAGCGTGCAGCCGACCATGGTCAAGCATTCGCATCCGCTCGCATCGGTTAATGGCGTATTTAACGCCGTATACGTGTACGGTGAGGCGGTAGGCGAAACAATGTTTTACGGCCCGGGCGCAGGCGAAATGCCGACGGCGACCTCGGTGGTGGCCGATCTTGTGGCGGTTGTCCGGAATTTGAATCTCGGGATCAACGGCCGCCGCGGATTCGTCCCTTACAAAGAAAAGAAGCTCAAAACCGACGAACAGATCGTCTCGAAAAACTTTATCCTGCTCCATGTAGAGGATAAGGCGGGCGTATTGGCGCAAATTACCCAGGTGTTCGCCGAATACGAAGTCAGCCTGGAGTCGGTGCTGCAGCACCCGAATCGCACGAATTCGCTGGCTGAAATTATTGTCATTACCCACGACGCCAACAAAGCCGCTATGACTAAAGTGCTGAAGCGGTTCGAGTCGATGGACGTCGTTCAAGCGATCAAGAGCGTATATCGGGTTGAAGGCTAATCATTTTTTAAGATCCGTTGGACTGCTGCGAAAGTATAGCGCGGGAGAGCCGATGATCAGCAAAGGCTTTTGAAGCGGCGGATGGAAGCGATTCGGAAGCCGAAAGGGTAGGAGCGATTAAGAAATGGAGAACAGCAGCAGGAAAGTACTCGTTAAGGTGCCGGCCAGCACGGCGAATCTGGGCCCCGGCTTCGATACGCTGGGCATGGCGCTGGACTTGTATGCATGGATTGAGATGGGCTTTGCCGAACAAACCGTCATTGAGTTCTTCGGTGATCAGGTCAAGGGTGTGCCGGCGGATAAGAGCAACCTTATCTATAAGGTGGCGCAGATGGTGTTCGAGCGGGCCGGTGTAAGCCACCCGGAGCTGTACATCGGCATGTACAGCGAAATTCCGTTGACACGCGGCCTCGGCAGCAGCGCATCGGCCATTGTGGGGGCGCTCGCCGCGGCCAACGCGCTCATCGGCAGTCCGCTGTCCGATGACGAGCTGTTCCAAATGGCGACGGGCTTGGAGCAGCACCCCGACAACGTCGGGGCGTCGCTGTTCGGCGGACTTGTCGTCGCCTTCTGGGACGGCACGCGGGCGGAGCACATTCGCGTGGAACCGCACGGACAGCTGGAAGTGCTGGTCGCCATCCCTCACTTCCAACTGTCGACGGAAAAGGCGCGGGGCGTACTGCCGCGTGAGCAGAGCCTCGAGAATGCCGTTTTCAACGTCGGCCATTCGTCGCTGCTTGTCGCCGCCCTGTGCACCGGGCGGCTCGATATGATCGCATGCGCCATGAAGGACGCGCTGCATCAGCCTTACCGGGCGGCCCTTGTGCCCGGCCTGGGTCAAATTCTCGCCGAAGCGACGGACCGCGGCGCCTTGGGCGTGGCTCTTAGCGGCGCGGGTCCGACGATCCTCGCGCTCGTTGACCGGAGAAGCTCCCGCAAAGCGGAGCTGGAGCGGTTCATGGTGGACACGCTGAAGAAGGAGGGGATCGACGCCACGACCATGTGGCTGAACCCGGACAAGCACGGTGTACAAGTGCACCCGTTGACACCTGAAGATGAAAGGTGTACATTACTGGAAAAGATAAAAGGAGAGGTCCGTGCATGAAGCGAGTATCCCTCCTGGGTCCAGGCACGTTCACCGAGGAATCCGCCCATTACTTTCTCGGCAAAGACGGGTTTGAATATGTGAACTGCAAGCTGATCGCCGATGTATTCCGCGCGACCGTGGACGGAACGACCGATTTCAGCGTCATTCCGATCGAGAATACCTTCGAGGGCTCGGTCAGCCTGCATGTGGATTGGCTGGTCCATGATGTGGACCTGCCGATTCAAGCGGAATGGGTATACCCGATATCCATTAATCTGCTTTCCATTCCTGCTGTGGAGAATGAGCCTGACGCATTCGAGAAGGGCTGCGGCCGGATCCGCAAAATCTATTCACACGGTGTGACGCTGGCCCAGTGTCAAAAGTTTTTGCGTGAGCATCTGCCGCATGTGGAGCTGGAGCAGGTCGGCAGTAACGGCGAAGCCGCCAGACTGGTGAGGGAACTGAATGACCCGGCTATAGCGGCGCTGGCTCCTCAGGCCGCGGGCGAGCTGTACCGTTTGCAGACGCTTGCCGCAGGCGTACAGGATCATCAGAACAACTACACCCGGTTCGTACTGATCGGCCGCGAGAAGCCGGTCATGAAAACATCGGCCGGCTGCAAAACGACAATCCTCGTGACGCTGCCCGAGGATTACCCGGGCGCACTGCACCAGGTGCTGTCCGCGTTTGCCTGGAGACGGATCAACTTGTCCAAAATCGAGTCGCGTCCAACCAAGAAAAAGCTGGGGAATTATTTTTTTTATATCGACATTGAGGCTTCTATGGACTCCGTATTGCTCCCGGCAGCGCTTCAAGAAATTGAAGCGATCGGCTGTCAGGTGCGCATCCTGGGTTGTTACCCGACTTACTCCTATGAGTCCGAAACTTCGGAGGTGTAATCAGACGTGGCACAAGTCATCTACCTAAATGGGGAATACGTCAACAAAGAAGAAGCGAAAGTATCGGTTTATGATCATGGTTTTTTGTATGGCGACGGCATTTTTGAAGGGATTCGGATTTACAACGGGAACATTTTTAAATGCAAGGAGCATCTGGACCGGTTGTATGACTCGGCCAAATCGATCATGCTCGACATTCCTTTGAAGCAGGACGAGATGCAGGCCGTTCTCGCGGAAACGATTCGCCGCAACGGGCTGCGGGACGGATATATTCGTCTGGTGGTTTCCCGGGGTCCCGGGGACCTGGGACTTGACCCGAGACGCTCGCCCAAAGCGAATGTAATCATCATTGTGGAACAGCTGTCGATTTATCCGGAAGAAGCTTATGTGAACGGTCTGAAAACGGTATCCGTCTCGACACGGCGCAACGTTCCGGATGCGCTTAACCCGAAGATCAAATCGCTGAACTACCTGAACAACATTTTGGTCAAAATCCAGGCGAACCTGGCCGGCGTAGGCGAAGCGATCATGCTCAATTCCCAAGGTTATGTGGCCGAAGGTTCATCGGACAATATCTTCATCGTGAAGCGCGGCGTTGTATATACTCCGCCTTGCTATTGCGGTGCGCTTGAAGGCATTACGCGTGGCGCCATTATCGAAATTTGCGGCAAATTGGGGTATACGGTCAAAGAAGAGCCGTTCACCCTGCATGACGTCTATGTGGCGGACGAGGTGTTCTTTACCGGTACAGCGGCGGAGGTCATCGCGGTTCGCGAAGTCGATGCCCGCATCATCGGCGAAGGCAAAGCCGGTCCAATCACCACCCACCTGCTGAAGGAATTCCGCAAGCTGGTCGAGATTGACGGCCTGAAGGTTTACGAATAATGGATAAGCGAGGACCCGTCTAAGACGGGTTCTTTTTGTTATCCCGGAAAAAGCCGCGATTTTTTCTGGAATTCGATGGTCAAATGCCCACTTTGCTGCATAAACTGTAATATCATTTTGTTTCGCATCGTTTGCGTGCGGCGAGACACAGCGGACGTAACCCGAACGATCATACTTCCGCAAAATTTGAAGGAGGTTTATGCAGTGAAGATTCATATCGTAAAAAAAGGCGACTCTCTCTATGAGATCGCTCAAAAGTACCATGTCGAGCTCGACAAGCTGATTGCGGCCAATCCGCACATCCCTGACCCGAACGTGCTTGACATCGGCACGAAGGTGAAAATCCCTGCTTCGCCGAAATCGATTACGCCGCCGACGGATTATTTGTATAAACACATCGCCGTGCAGGGGGATTCGCTCTGGAAGTTGGGTAAAGCGTGGGGTATTCCACTGGCAGATATGATCGCCGCCAACCCGCAGCTCAAAAACCCTAATGTTTTGATGACAGGCGAAGCCATTTATATTCCGAAGCTGAGTGCTGCCCCGTCACAGAAGCTGAGTACGGGCGTCAAACCGAAAGCGGACACGTCTCAGATTATTCCCGAAGCTCCGCTTCCGGTGGAAGAACCGCCGGCAGCGGAGCAGGAGGCAGAAAAGCCGAGCATAGAGATTCAGCATGAGCCTTCCAAGGAGCAGCCGAATGTGCTCCAGGCGGAAAAGACTCCCGAACAGCCTAACGTAGAGATACAGCAGCAGCCTTCCAAGGAGCAGCCGAATGTGCCGCACATTCAGTCGGCCCCGCAGTGGCCTTATGTGGAGAAACAGAAGGAGCCTTCGAAAGAGCAGCCGAATGTACCGCACATCCAGGCGATCCCGCAGATACCGAACGTGGGAATACAGCAGGAGCCTGCGAAAGAACAGCCGAGTGTGCCGTACATCCAGTCGGTTCCGCAGTGGCCTAACGTAGGGATATTGCAAGAGCCTTCGAAGGAGCAGCCGAATGTGCCGCACATTCAGTCGGCCCCGCAGTGGCCTAACGTGGGAATACATCAGGAGCCTTCGAAGGAACAGCCGAATGTGCCGCACATCCAGTCGATCCCGCAGTGGCCGAACGTAGGTATACAGCAGGTGCCCTCGTATGAGCAGCCGAATGTGCCGTACCTCCAGGCGATTCCGCAGTGGCCGAATGTGGGTATACAGCAGGTGTCCTCGTATGAGCAGCCGAATGTGCCGTACATCCAGGCGAGTCCGCAGTGGCCGAATGTGGGTATACAGCAGGTGTCCTCGTATGAGCAGCCGAATGTGCCGTACATCCAGTCGGCCCCGCAGTGGCCGAACGTAGGCATACAGCAGGAGCCTTCCAAGGAGCAGCCGAATGTGCCGTATATCCAGTCGGCCCCGCAGTGGCCGAACGTAGGCATACAGCAGGAGTCTTCCAAGGTGCAGCCGAATGTGCCGTACATCCAGTCGGCCCCGCAGTGGCCGAACGTAGGCATACAGCAGGAGCCTTCCAAGGAGCAGCCGAATGTGCCGTACATCCAGTCGGCCCCGCAGTGGCCGAACGTAGGCATACAGCAGGAGCCTTCCAAGGAGCAGCCGAATGTGCCGTACATCCAGTCGGCCCCGCAGTGGCCGAACGTAGGCATACAGCAGGAGCCTTCCAAGGAGCAGCCGAATGTGCCGTACATCCAGTCGGCCCCGCAGTGGCCGAACGTAGGTATACAGCAGGAGCCTTCCAAGGAGCAGCCGAATGTGCCGTACATCCAGTCGGCCCCGCAGTGGCCGAACGTAGGCATACAGCAGGAGCCTTCAAACGAGCAGCCGAATGTTTCTCCATTTGACGCCATTCCGCAAATCCCTTACTTGGGCGTCCAGCAAGCGCCAGCCATAGAGCTTTCCAATATCTCGCCCTCTTATGGGGTTCCGCAGTGGCCGAATACGGCGCATGCACTGACGGCAGTGGAGAGTAATGAGCCGTTCGGGTTACATGAGGCTGTCTTGCCTCATTACACGGTGCCGCAATCGGATTGGCAGACGGGGATTCATTCGGGAGCGGGGAACCTGCCGCCTTCTTCCGATTTGTTTCAGCAATATCATGTGCCGGCGACGGAAGTCATGGCTCACGATACGGAATCGTCCAAAAGCAAAGGAAAAGAAGAAGAATGGAAGCAGCCGGAGCACCTGCCGTTGCCGCCCGTGCATACAATGCCGACGGCCGAATCGCTTCCTGCGCTGCCGAATCTGCCTTCAAGCTCGGAGATCCCGTATTATACTCCCCATGCGCCTCTTCCTTCATTTCCTTACGTGGAAGGACCGCATTTGGGAGGAGGTTGCGGATGCGGCAAGGGTCAGCCTCAACTTCCCTACGCGTTGCCTTTGGCGGCAGGCTATCCCGGTATTCCTACGGCGGGAGATCCGTTCTTATCGTATCCGATTCATCCTTATGGCGTGCCGATAGCGCCTTACGGAACCGGTGGTTATTCTTCATTCGAGCCGTTAGCGGCAGTCAACGCTTATCCGGGAATTTCGCCGTACGCGGACACGGCCGGTCCGGGATCTCCCCTTAATGTACCCTATCCCTGGGGCGGGCAGGACTGGGGCGGGCAGGAGGCTTACGGTTACCATGACCAATCCAAAGGGGATAAGGAAAAATCCCGGGAGGAGAAGGCGGAGGTTTCTCAAACGGGACCTCAGCCGGTTCCCAGGCAGTCCAAAGCCTCTGCGAAACGGAAATCGCCGCGCGTTTCGATCAGCAGTCTGATCAAACGCCATAACCGAAGAACACGGAAAACGGAAACAGTGAGAAAGGCGTCTCCTTGGATAAATAATTAAAATGCAAGGGGGTGTCCCATAAGTCACCGAGGTGACGGGGGTACCCCTTTTTCATTTTTGTAAAACAAAGGCTCTGTTAAAGGTACATGTTGATATTTGATACCTGCCCAAATCTTAACATAGGAACAAGTATTCGGGGGGGTTATAGGTGAGCAAAGCGTTTAGAAACTTGTTAAAATATATCGACAAATTACCACACACCCAAAAAGAGCAAGTCTATCAATGGGTTAAATGCTATGTCGAGCCTTCTTCCTCTGCTGGTGGTCGTTTAATCAATGAAATAAGAGAAACTCGCTTCAAGGAAGGATTTGAATGTCCTCATTGTTCATCAGAACACGTTGTTCGGTTCGGAAAATATAATGGTCGACAACGGTATCGCTGTAAATGTTGTGGCAAAACCTTCACTGACACAACCAATACCGTCTTGTACCGTACCCGAAAAGGCAACGAATGGATTACATTTGTTGATTGTATGTTCAAAGGATATTCCCTGCGAAAATCGGCTGAAGTCGTAGGAGTTACTTGGGTTACACTTTTTTATTGGAGACACAAACTGTTAAACGCCTTGAAACAAATGGATTTTGACCATTTTGAAGGTATCGTTGAAATTGACGAGACCTATTTCCTGTACTCTCAAAAGGGGCAACGTGGCATTACTGACCGTAAACCTCGCAAACGTGTCGGTAAATCCAAGCATAGAGGGATTAGCCACGAACAGGTTTGTGTTCTTGTTGCCAGAGACCGTACAAAAGCAACTGTCTCCAAAGTTGCTTGTATGGGTCGGGTTGTGAAAACTGTTTATCGCAAAATAAAAGTGCCGAGAATTGCAGCGTAAAAATGCCGAGAAAAT